>JBHLRC010000055.1:0-19992 GCA_048882965.1 Candidatus Thorarchaeota archaeon | reverse complement strand
CAAGTATCAGGGTCAAAGGATCACTTGTCACTAATACTGATGCGCCAGTAATACCAACCCCTGTGCTATCATCGGAATATGTGACAATGAATGCGAGATTGGATAGGTAAGGAGCATTATCTGGACTCTCATAGCCTACCTGAGTCGATCTCTCAAGCACAGTGAAGGCGAAGTACTCGAAGGCATCACTCACATAGTTCGCACCAGTGTAAATGATGCTGGCATTTATGAAGTAGAGTCCAGGTATACCAAATGCTGAAGTATTCAGAACCACAAAGTACTGTCCTTCAACTCCAGGAATAACAGTATAATATGATGCACCAACATTTAGCGTCAAGGTTCCAAACATGCCAGTTGTAGTTCCAGAAGTTACATCTGTATAGAGAAATTCGATTGTAACATTGTTGCCCCATTGACCAGGAGTGAACGGCAAATGTGTCAACTGGGAACTTCTTAGCAAGACATTCACCACAAACGCCTGATTTTGAACAGCAGCATAGAATGGAGTGCCAACCCATGTCAGATTCAGGTGCAATGTGATCTGGCCGATTCCACTTAGTGAGGTAGTATTAATGACAATTGTAAACTCATTTTCATTTGAATCAAAGGAGTAATACCAATCTACCCCAGGTTCATTGATATCTATGTACAGAGCTGCTCCATCACTTATTTTCTCAGTTCTAATTGAATCTACATAAGAAAAGACAAGACTCGCATCCTCACCATATGGAGTTGGTTGAACCTGTGTATAATCAATATAGGTGGGTCGCTCAAGAACCATAAGGAAAACATTGATGGTTTTATTCTCATAGAGAGGGAGAACTCCACTCTGCCATTGAAACGCAATCTTTACCTCATACAAACCTACTCCACCTAAATAGGTGGTATTTAGTTGAAACTGATAGTATACAATTGGCCCATCAGTGATTATACTTACAAGGAAATCAGCACCTGTTACGGGATTCACACCAACTGGAGTGAATGCTAACGATACAGCACCAGTGACATTAGATATGTATGTAGAATTGACCACATCATAGAAGATTGCTGAGAAAGTGAAGTTATCGAGATAGTATGTGGCAACTGGGGCAGTTTCAAGATAGAGGTCTGTCTGAGTCCCAATAAGTCTAAATGAAGCATCTAGTGACTTTGACTGGAACTTTTGAATTGTCCCTGTCCAGCTTATCTGAATTGAGAAATTCTTTGAACCAATGGTAGACCATTGAGATGTTGGAACAGTGATGTTGTAGTGGCCAGAACCTAGATCATTGACAGTGTATATCAAAGTTGGAAGGTCCGGAGTTGAAACTGCTATACTGACAAAGCCTGAGCTATTATCAATACCAAGATTTAGATCTGTATCCAAGAATTGAACTAGGATATATGTATCAACGCCATATGGAGTCTGCAATATAGGCTCCTCAAGAAGGAAGAGCGTAGTATGAGATCTGACGACGACTTGAATTGCAATGGTGTGATTCTGCATCATTGTACCAGAAAAGCTCACTGTTATCGGTGTTGTTCCCAGAGGTGTGACATCAGTAGTAACTATCGTAAGTTCATATAGCCCAGGAGAAGTTTCGAGAATACTGAATGAACCGGGCCATGTACATGATATGGAGTCATTCATTCCCGTAATTGGAGTGTTATGATCTGAATCAATCCACTCAAATGTAAGAGATCCAGTTTCACCAACTGGGATATTGACAACGTTTTGAAGGTAAGTCACCTTTGTGTATAGCTCACGTACCTCAACATATAGGAGATAACTCTGAGGAAGGACGTAAGGAGCAGTTCCAGTTATCTCCACAACATAGTCACCCATTCCGACAAAACTTGTGTTCAACCAGAATTGATAGCTACCAGGGGACCCTGTAACAGGAGTGACGCTATAGAAGCTTGACCAGTTGCAATCCACCGCTCCGGTGGTAATTGGGGAACCTAGATAGTCTTCAAAACCAATTCTGAAGGATCCGTTATACCCAGAAGGAATGGATAGACCTGGTGAGTCTGGTGCCTCAAGTACAAGGTTTCCATCAAAATTGAGATTTATTGTGAGTGTATCTTGAACTGTATCGAAATAGGGATGGGTCCATTCAAGGTTCACAATGTACTGACCCTTTTGTGGTAGGTCTCCTGAATCAAGAGTAATGATATATTCACCATTTCCAGATTCCCCGAAATATTCAGTCCCAGTTGTCCAATTGTAACTTAATTGACCACCCGATACAGTCACACCTGGAATGTCAGTATCATTGATACGTACTCTTACTAGGAATAAATCAGGATAAGTGACATTGGTTGTCCATGTTGAAACGGCATCCTCGGGATTCAGCAATGTTGATGTTGATGCATGGATGATGTTGAATGATCGACGGAAGAAACCAGTCTTATTCCAATCAGTTCCTCCCACACTGTTATCGCAAAATGCTTGAACAATCCATTCACCTGCAGTCGCGTTAACACCAAAGTTTAGCAACATCGAATTGGCAAAACCAGTACTATTGACTTGTGCAATTTCTGAGTACCAGTTATCACCAGATGGAGCAAACAGAGTGATATTGACCAGAACCCCTGCAAATTGTGCACCAACATCCACTGAGAAGAATGCAGAATCTAAGGCTCTCAAATCCATTGATCTTGCGGAGGTGCCAATTCCAGGATTAGTCATTGTCAAATCGGAAATCATGTTTGCACCTTTACTTTTGATTATCCAGTAACCCCATCTGTCAGGATATGGATATGCGGTTATATTAGCATACCATTCAGGACCATGTCCTTCCTGCCAAGAAGTGATATTCACATCAGTACGTAATGGCGAACCAACATAATACACATCGCGATTTTCTGGTAGTGAGATATTGAAGTAATACCGATTATCGTAGCCTTCAGGTATGTCCGCAAAGAACCATGTCAGATAATCAATATCGGTAGCATTCAAGGCTTCGAAAGTTTCACCAAATGAAGTTGGATTCTGAGTAATTACAGTCGTGGACTGCCCTCTTGAATAGAGGTTTGTTTCAACATTGAATTCAACCCAAATTTCACGGTCAGGATCTGGTGTCGATGGAGTTGGAGTCCATGTGAAATCAACATCGACTAGGCTTGTGGTCCAGGTGGGTGAAGGGATTTGAGTTATGTTACCCAGACCTGGAATAGATGACACGCCTATCATGTAATCATTCACATCAAGTCCATTCATCTGCAGATTGAGGTCACTTGGGTCTGTTTTAGTTTTGAGATAAAGCTCGAAATTATCGACGCGAGCGTATGGGTTGAGGTCAGGATTGTAGTTGACCGTCTGTTGACTATAGAGACCAACAGTCACCATAACACCGTCAGAAAGATCGAATATTGATAAGTCAGGAATAGTGATTAGACCACTATCATACCACACCATTGCCTGATCCACATCTGGGAACGATTTCTGCCAAACTCTCTGGGTGTAGTCATTTGTTTCTATTGATACAAAAATCGCAACAAATCCATCTGCGCCCCAATCTGAATCAATCCAATAATCCAACCTGAAACCAGCCCAGACAACATCTCCACGGTTCACTGTGAATGTCTGTTCCGCCCATGCTCTTTCGCCTACTGATGGGTCTCCACCTCCAGCAATCTCAAATTGGACACAATCATCGCCAGATCCATGACCATCACTTAGCCAAGTTGCTGATGGAGATGCACCACCACCAACAGGGAAATCGTCAAGAGTCCAACTTGAAGGGCTATTCTCCATGTCAGGGTCTTGAACCCAGGTTCTATTTTCTGTCAGGTCAGTTACACCAACAAAGAGTTCATGGCCCTCCCAAGTTGGATCCATTGGAATCGAAACAGAAGTACCACTAGTACTACTATTGCCTGGGAAATACCTCATTTGATTGTCTAAGAATGTATCACTTCGGTTACCATATGTCTGCACAGGCAATCCAGATGAGGTGCCAGACCACATTGTCCATCCTTGTTGGGAATTTACATACTGAGGGTCTGGTTGAGAGAGGGGTATGGAAGAGCCTCCATCCTGTTCGATAGTAGATGAACTTGATATCGCTTCGTTGTTGTTTAATTGGGGATAGATAACTGGAAGAGTATTGAAGACCATTAGGAATGTGACCATTGCCAGTAGAGTTAACTTGAGTTTAGATTTCATTCTTCCTTCCCTCCGATTTCCTCAAGAAGTGCATCTATCTCCGCTTTTGATAGATACCTGGCTTGTTCAACCATCAGGTCTGCCTCGGTTTCTTCAATTCCCATCTTCAATAGACGCTCCTTCAAATGTTGTAGTTCCTCTTCGGATAGACGTTCCTCAACCTTTTCTGCGGGTACACCTTCTTCAGCAACTTTCTCAGCTTCCGCAAGCTCTCTAGCGCGTCGTGAACGCTCTTGTTTCAGGACTTCGTTGATAAAGCCAGCCCTCTCACTCGGCCTCATCTTGTCGAGGTCTTGGCGTAATGTATCTATATCATCAGGTGTAAGTCCAACCACTATTGCTAAATCAGCCAGCAAGTCCTCCACATCCATCACTGTAACATCAACAGTTGATAGGCTCACATCTGCCTCTGACTTTTGAATACCAACTGGTTTAAGATCCTCATTCATAACAGACAGAAGCATCTGACGCCTAAGAGGAACATCTGCTGGTTTAGGAATACGACCTTTAGATATTGAACCAATCATTCTTCTAATGATTCTCAATAAACGCGGAACCGCTAGTACTCTAAAGTATAGAGCACCAATAGCAGCGATGAAGACAAAGATTATTGCACCATATTGGAATCCAGCAACAAGCGCTTCTTGCTCAGGTGTTAAATCTGTGTAGACATTGTATTCAACTTCGAAGCTATGATAATCGACCTTGCTGAATATAATCCTAAGATCATAGTGAGTAAGATCAGGCGCTCTGAAAGCTAGTGTGTATGTTCCGTTTCCATGGTCAATATAATAGTCAGTTTCTTCAATAATGCTACTACCAAGATTGCTTATTGAGATGACAGTAATTTCTGCGTCAGTAATTGGTAATGAGTGGTCCACATCAAGATATGTGAAGTTTAGTAAGAATAGTCTACCAACATAGACTTTTGCAGGTAGTGCAGATGCTATAACGTTTGTTTCAATCTCTCGTATTGTCAGGAATACCTCAATCATTCCTAGACTATAATTCCCTCTCGAAATTGTGATTCTTATCCTATATGGAGTTGCACTATCCTGAAGAGGTGAATCTAATGCAGCCTCAGTAGGACCAAAAGCATAGGACCCATTATTCAGATTGGTTAGTGGCACTGAACCGAAATCCCAGGTGGCAGTAGCAAAACCATCGGTAATCCATGTATTGTGCATAGAATCATTAAATCCGAAAAGCATGGTATAATTATCATAAACTGGGAACTCCATCTCTGTGTTACCAACTATGTTTGTTGGAATCGGATTAACAAGTAGTTTCACGAGACCTGAGGCAAATTGGTAGTTATCTTTACGGAATGAAAGAGAAATGTCATGAGGAATGCTTCCTGCAAGAACAAGAGAAGTATTCACAGTCAATGAATAAGTTCCATTACCAAAATCAGTAAGTGAACCTCTGTACTGTTCAAGTGTGTAATTGGTGATTGCACCAGGAATTCCTTCATTCGAATGTGTGTCGTTGAAGTACAAGAGGAATGTGACTTCTTCTCCATAGTAACCACCCTGGGTAGCTGATGTTAGAAAAACTATCTCTGTATCGACAACTTCAACATTCAAAGTGAATTGAATTTGTGAAGGAGTATAGCCCGGAGCCTCACTACTAATGAATACAGGCCATTCTTGGACACTGAGCCCTGTTGTGTCTATAAGTGCAAAATAGTATCCCTCAAGACTGGTTGATTCTGTGAGGTTGCCAACCAATGGTCCAACACCAAATTGCAAATGTGCTCCAATAACAGCTTGGTTTAGGTCAGTATTGTTCAAGTAGACAGTAATATTTGCTATATCCCGATAGTTCACGGTAGTGACGAAGTCAGAAATTGCTACAAGGTTACTAGTTTGCTCTGTTATTTCTAATGTGAGCTGCATAGAGACACTCTTGTAGTTAGTTGACGATGCTTGAATGAGAATCTGATGTGTATCAACAGTTGCGCCGGAAACGGTGAAGGTTACAACATATTTACTATCAGTTTCTGACCATTCAAGTTGACCCGAACCTCCAATCCAATTGTAGGTGACTAATCCATCCACAATAGGGGTTGTGTTTTCATAAATGAGGTAAGTAACTTCAATTGTGACATTCAATCCATTTACAGTTGTGAGTGGATCAATTGATCCCGCAATCTTAGACGCAATTTTATCAATACGAATCTGAAAGTCCCTCTGTCTACTCTCATAGTTGAGCAGCATCGACCTGACTGTAATTGTATGCTCACCCGCGGTAATCAGCCAGCTCGAAATTGTGTAAGTGTATATACCAGGAGCGGAGGGAGTCATGTTGACAGAAATAGTTGATATCGTTAGATTGACATAAGCACCAACAACAGGTGCTCCATTTCTTGCATCAGTGACATTTGCTTGGAAATCAATTGAAACTCCCCACTGCGGATTAGTTGGATTAAAGATTAACTCAATCTGTACTGGGATTGCAGACAGAATGATATCCGCCAGAATTGATTGGTTTTGATGGAGATACTTTGATGCGTTAATTGAAAACGAGTAGAGACCAGCATCCATTCCAGAGGTCTGAATTATCATTTCATAAACGCCGGAACCAAATTCGTTTATTGTGGCAATGGTTGGATAACTTGCATTCCAATCACTCCAGAGTTCTGCATTGGGTATTCCTACCCCAAATTCGATGGCTGTGTATGTAATATTGGCATGAATCTCATCGCCAAGATAATAGGTCACACCTTGAGGAAGTTTGAAACTGAGTGAGGTTGATACAGAATTGACAAACACAGAGAAACTAAGACTAGTAACATTCGTGTAATATGGTGAGCCATACCAGGTTAGATTAACACTAAAGAAGTACCTCCCAAGACCAGAAAGCGATGTTGTATCTATAAGAATGCTATATGTTCCATCACCATTATCGATTGTCCAATTGGTGAAACTTGTTGAGTTTACCGAGCTAATTGATACATCTGCTTTCGATATCCCTTCTCCAGTAAGATAGTCTTTGAATTCAATCAATGCGCTGATATTGAAGAAGTAATATGCTGGTGGTGTTGAAAGCACTGATGCTTGTGTGAACCTGGTCGAGATGGTGACTTGCGTAGAGGTTGTCGAGTTCTCATAATATGGCGTCAGGTCACCCCAATGGAACTGGATGTTTATTGGATAAGCCTCGACAAGCACGGATGTTAGGAGAGTTGAGTTCAAGGATATAAGATAGAATCCATTCTGATTTGTGAGAGTGTATTGTGAGTCCAGAATTTCTGTACCCATACCATGTGTAATGGTGAGAACTGATTTATCGAGAGGAATCCTCGTACCATTCACATCATCGACTACTGCAATCTGGAATTCAACATTGCTTAGGAACGGAGTTGTTAGTGGAGAACGCGTAACGGAGAGTGTAGCATATCTCCGAACTACATCAATAGATACATCCAGTACCCTACTCCGATAGAATGGTGAGCCGGATTTACTGGCTGAAATAGTGATCGAGTATTGACCAAAGGTACCCAATGCGAGAGTTGAGATTCTAATTCGGTAATTCCCGCCAGTTAGATCGTCTACCCAATAATTCACTCCTAATTGTAATGTGGCATTTGAACAAGTTGCCAGGATTGTGGCACCATCAATGCCCGCTAGAGTAGTATCATCGAAATATGATACTAGGATGACAGCATCCTCAAGGTACACTGCTAATGATGGAACCTCACTTGTAAGCTGAGTCCTTCGTTGTATAAGTGTTAGATAGAAGAAATCTGTTGCATCATTGCAGAAGTTTGTACCAGTGTATTGAATCGATGCATTAACTGTGTAGGTATCAAGATCCGCAAAAGCGCCTGTATCAAGTGTAACGGTATAAGTTCCGTCTCCATTATTTACTACATTATATGAGCCCGTAAGCCAGGCATCAAGCGTCAATGTTCCAGAATTCAGGAGTGATTGGTCATCGAGGTCTCTATAGGTAAAAACGAGAACAAGATCATTATCATACTGAATGGAAGTGTACGCACCATGTATCAGATTCGTATACCTATTTCTTATTGTGATTGAAATTGGAATACTTGTTCTGTTCTGATAAAATGGTGTTCCACTCCAAGTGACATCAAGATGGAATGTGAAGGTCCCTACATTGTTCCAATAAGTTGTATCGAGACTGAGGACGAATTCCTGACTACCTGAAAGATATATGGAACCTAATACAAGTCCACTCTCTTGTACCTGATAAGTTAGTTGTGCATCATCCGGAATATTAAGCCCAGATAGAACATCAGTGAAAGTAAATGTCAAATTGACATCTTCTCCGAATGGTGTAGTGGGTAGTGGATCCCAAAGTATACTGGTCTGTCGATAACGAGTGTAGACTGTTACTGAGAGAGTTCTGTTTTCATAAAGTGGAAGCTGTCCATCAGTCCAGTTTGCGAATATCCTAAGTTCACATCCGATAAGACCACTTAGATAGGATGTGTCAAATGTTATCCAATATTCACCATTGCCCAGCTCGGTAATTACCATCAAATCTTGGGTGAGAGTTTGACCAGGTGTGAGTACTTCAATGTAGAGGTAGACATTGAATGGGTATAGCCCGGTACTATTACTGATTCCTGTGGTATTACTAATATCCCAATAAACAACCGAGAATGTAACGTTCTCACCATAAGGTGTAGAAATTGGATTTGTCCCTATATACAGGTCAGTAGGACTTCCAGCTATCCTAGCACTGACATAGATAACTTTGTTATCGTGCGCTGGTTGAAGACCTGTCCAATTGGCAAAAATTGTCAAATCTTTCCAGCCTATTGAACCCCACTGGTCAGCCCTTACATATAGTATGTACTGTCCTGCAAAAGATCCGTTTACCACAGTGAATTCAATTGATGGCAAACCAGGAGCTTCTGCATAGATTAAAACATCACTTCCCACAATTCCTTGTGATGTTGTGATATCATAGTAGAGAACATAGATTGTAATTTGACCAGTATATGGTGTTGGCTCGATAGGATTATCCAAAGAAAATGAGGTAAGGTGTGTAACGATGTTGATTCCTATATTGAACGTATGATTTTGATATCCAAACCTACTGACATCAAAAAGAACTGTATAATCAGAAATTGGATCTGTTTCAAGAGAATAAAATGTAATATCATACTCTCCGGGAGAACTCATCACAACTGTGTAATCAGTCCAATTGCAGGATATTGACCCAGCAGCTCCGGAGATTGGCGTATCATGGTCAGTATCCCAATAAGTCAGAGTAATTGTCTGTTCATAACCTACAGGCAATGCAAGTATGCTTTGGGAAACAGATACGGAGGTGAAGATCTGTCTCACTTCAACAAACAAAAGAACTTGGGACGTAATATAGTAATCTTGCTGAGCAGAGATAATTACTGCATAGGTTCCTAAATCCGAGTTTCCTGTAGTTATTGTCAGTGAATAGTTACCGGGTTCGCCTATGACTGGATCAATGGTATAAGGTGAATCAGTCCAGTTGCAGGTCAATACTGCGCCACTTATCCCCGAGCCTTCCGAATCTGCATAGAATAATTTGAGGACGGCATCATCACCGCGAGGTACTTGAACACCCGGCGCACTTGAAGATTGCAATGTCGTTTCCTCTACAACGTTGATTACGAAATAACGCTGGAGAGAATCATAGTATTGTTTGTCCCATGTGATATCAATAACGTAACGGCCAGGAAGACCAAGGTCAGCGGTGTTTAGAACAACGCTATACTCACCAGTGCCCATGTCATTCAAGGTATGAGTGCCAGTGGTCCAGTTGTAAGTCGCAGTCCCCTCTGGCAGTAGAAGACCATTATCAGAATCATTCACACCAATTTGGAGTAGCATCTCCTGACCATAAGTCAGATTTCGTTGCCAAGTGAAAATGGATTGCCTCGGGTAGGCGATGTAAATATCAGAACCATGCTCAATGGTGAAGGATCTAGAATATACTCCAATGTTCTCAACGGGACTACCTGAAACTGAATCATTGGCAAATGCTTGTACTGTCCATTGACCTACCTCTGCACTAAAAGCGTCTAAATTCACATCAACAGTTTCTGCGATTCCAGAAGACACTACTGCGCTTACAGAGGTCCAAAGAGACCCTTGAGTATCGTACACATCAAATGTGACAGTTGCTCCATTATAGATAGGATCGAGATAAGCTCTGAAACGAACATTGTCATTTGCTCTGTAAGTATTCGATGTAGTCCATGTCGCACCATCAAACATTCTGAGGTCTTGAATTATGTTTGCTGAATGACCACTAATTTTCCAGAAACCGTTTTGGTAAGTACCAACAACACCATCATAAACTGAGATGTTTAGACTGGTAGAAGTCGTTGACCAATATGGAAAGTTGATGCCTGGAAATCGGGGTTCCGATACAGAATCAATGGTGAGCGTGTCTGATTTACTTGCGTTAAAGAAGAAGAAATCTGAATAGCCATTTGGGACAGCTATGTAATAGTAAGTGAGCCAATCCACTTGACTGGCATTTGAAACCGTATAGTGACTTCCTAGACTTTGAACATCAGCTTCGAAGAGTGATGACTGGTCCACCTTTCGTGCGAAGACTGTCATTTCAACAGAAAATGTGACACGGATGTAATCATTTGGATCAGGATTAACTGGAGTCGGGGTCCAACTGAATGTAGCATTTACAGCACTACCACTCCAAGGTGTACTGGCTGACTCTTGAACAGACCCAAGACTCCAAGTAACTCCATTTGACACTGAGATGCCATTCATTTCCAAGTTAACCTGACTCGGTTGTACACGGGTCTTAATGAAGATTCGAACATTATCCATTCGAACCTCGGGATAAAGTTGGGGATTGCTTCCAAAACTTCGAGTGGTCCTTGATCCAATTTGAAGTATAAAACTAGAAGAAGTAATTAGAGATGGGTCTGCTTCAACTAAACCAGTGGAATACCATGTCGTCTGCGCTAGAACGTCACTAAATTGCATATCCCAGAGATGATTAGAAACATTATCAGCCGATCCTATTTGGGCATAAAGTTCCCAAAAACCAATAGGTAAACCACCCCATGCATCATCGACCCAATAGTCAAGAGATACACCGACCCATGTGACATCTCCACGGTTAGTATTGATTGTCTGTTGTGCATATTGTCTATCACCAAGATCGTGACGGTAATACCCACCGTCCAAAACTCCGTCCATCTGGAAACTTACATATCCACCTGTTATTGTAGAGGACATCGGGTTGGTATGAGAGCCGACATCGTCAGTTCCAAGTGTCCAGTCTGCTGTCGAGCCAAAACCGGGATTAGTCAGGTATGTTCTATTTTCTTGGAGATCACTTATCTCAAGAGACATATCAGTTCCTTCCCATAGAGGTCCTAGAGGAACTGAAACAGTTTGAGTTGTAGTGATATTAGCCGGGTCGTATACAAGTTCAAGATTATCATGATTGTCAGTTCGTTGGCCATACTCGGAAACGACCAAAGGAGACCCTTCACCCTGTAATGTCGCTGGTACCTCGGACAACGAAAATGTCTCTAAAATTTCATCAGGTCCAACTTCAATATATTGGCCATCACCCACATCTACCATCTGTGTACCGGATGAAGAGGGATTAGAATCAATACTATGAGGAAGTACTGAACCAATACTCAAAACAAGGGACGCCATCAATAGTAATAGAGTCAATCTTCGTTTGACTTTCATATGGAGGTCTCCTAAATAGACATGTATACTACCAAGTCGACTGGCTGATTGACAAGTGATTTACCTCTATATGAATAGATGTGGGCTATATAAATCGAAGAGCTGTTCGATTTATCGAAAATGAATTAATAGGGTCTCATATCACCTACTCAGACCGTCATTCATGGCGGCGCATTATGAAAACACCAATGACAACGACAACTCCAGCGACACTGGCAATAATTACGATTGTGATCACGAGATTAGCAGGTGGTAAAGATGGTGTAGAAGTTGGTTCGATATAGTCCACCATCTTCCCGCCTATTGCCATATTCATACCCCAATCCCATGCGACCACCCATAACGTGAGGTTTGTTGCATGTGCCAAGTAGGGAACTGAAACAGACCAATTACCACTCTTGTAGGACATAGGATAGGCATGTGTGATGCTTTCATCAACTTGAGAGTATAGAGTGACATTCTCTAGTCCAGCCAGATCATCGCTGATTACCGCCCAATAAGTAAAAGGTCCATTTCCAAACTCATCGGGATTTGTACCTCTACCCAGGATAAGTGGAGGTGTGTCATCATGCGTAGAATACATCATACGTTTGGTCCAGTTTCCTGCATGAGAGAGAGCTTCATACGCCGCAGCCCAATTCATCTCTTCATAGTATTCTCTCGCATTCTCAAAACAGGTTTGCGCTCTAGTTTCAGCAAAGTAAGTTTCTGGTCGTTCATCACTTCCTAGAGCAGCTTGATCTTCAAGAAAGTCAGCCCAGAGGAGAGCTTCCATCTGATCCAAGTAGGTTCCCTGCACCCAGTTCTTGTCGAATGATGCAGTTCCATTGTGGGTGGTGAAATAACCCATAGGACCCCATGAGAAATCACTTGAGTAATGATTATGTTGCCAAGTATGGTGGAATCCTATCGCATGCATAGTTTCATGGAGTTGCACTCCTGACACTCCATCTTTTGGTGTGACACCGTCAGATCGGTAATATCGCTCCCATGACTTCCAAATGACAGTCTGACCTCCTCCACCGAGACCAGTGTATGTCCTACCATCTGCATACATCTCCATCTGCTTCTTTATGAAGACCACACCAAACACATTGATGTTATCATCGTTGGCGACATACTGCGGTCGCTTGAGATTTCTTATGGCATCAAACATAGAATACCCATCTACAATGGTGGTTCCATCAGTGTCGATGTATGCATAAGTCCAGAAGAGACTCTTCCAAGAAGGTTCTGTATCGATGTCAATATACTCAATATCAACGTTCCATCTGATGAAAGGATAAAGCTCCTCCAAGTGAGCTTTCTGCATTTCAGCATCAGTTACCCACTCAAGACTCTCAACAGATGTTCCAGAGGCTACATCCATACAAAACACCAAGCCCTTCAGGGTTCCTGAAAACACATAGCTTGCAGGCTGATGTTGATATGGAAAGAATAACTGGTTAATGGGATCCCAGATACATTCTCTCAAATAGACATTAAGCGCATCAATACCTGAGGGATTTGTGAGGTTCAGAGTCGCAATCTTATCTTCAAGGTCTTGAGTCCAGAAATCATACTCTGTTGTTATTGATTCACTCCACCATATTCTACACCACTTCAGATACCATTGATGTGCAGATGGGTCAACAAAACAGGTATTGTGCCTCCCACCAAAGAATGGATAGTCCATTGTTACATTTGGATTCAAAGCATTATCCCATTCTAACCTGAACCAATTTTGTTCCTCACCAGTATCAGGATCCACCGGATGATAGTCATACCAATGCTCCAGTGTGTGATCTTCACTATCGAACTCTGAGAAGTTTACAAGATAGAGGGTGTATCCCAAGTCAGGGGGCGGTAGATACGGATTCGCCTCAAGCCAGTCCTCAATGGCATAACCATCAATCACACGACCATCCCGTGGATAGAATATTCGTTGTAGCTCATCCGGATGTGATTTTTGATAGGAGAGTGCGCTCTCATTCAACCATGTGCCAGTTCCTGTTCCATTAACTGAGTTATCGAGCATCTCTTGTTTAAGTGTGTTCAGATATGCGGAGTCAGCATAAGCGATATTGTAGTCAATATTGTAGGTGATCTCAACATCATCAGTGAGGTAGTCGCGAGTTGTGGGCATCCCCTGCAAAAGGAGTACTTCATCAATAAGGGCAGGATCATAGCCAACTACTATTATATTGGCAGTCCATGAACGAGAGATTGGCAAAAGACCCTGACTCAATGTAGAATTCTTTACAGGTTGAGTTTCTCTCAGCTCATACCTTGGTGGAACTAATACTAGGAGGAGAAGGGCAATGCTAAGGACAAGAGCGCGACGCATATCTAACTTTCATGAAACAAGCAATATTAACAAACTGGTTTATGTAATCGCTTTTTCCAACTTTTGGCGTATTATAATATATACGCACATATTATATTAAGTGCTAATAGCATTATTCACTTGTGCGTCGGTCAAGATAAACTACATCGGTTATCCTCGAAATACCTTCGCAGGTTTTCGCGCACGTTTCCGCAGGCATGCGCAGAGATGCATCGATCCCCAAAATCGGCCGACGCATTCTCCTCACCTCATTTTTTGGTTTATTCAGGTACTCTTAAATCGAAGCAGAATTCCCTCGGCCATATCTGGAGACACCTAGATGACACCATCGAAGAAACCAACAATCTCAGAAATTCTAGACATCAAGACAGTAGCTATTATTGGAGTTTCGCCAAGCATGGGGTACTATTGGGCGTACTCAATGCTGCAATGGGAGCATGACCTAAAGATTTGGTTGGTTTCACCTCGTGGTGGCGAGGTCTTGGGACGTAAGATACTGACAAGTATGGACGAGATACCCGAGAAGGTTGATTATGCAATCATTCGGGTTCCGTATAGATATGTTCCCACGGTGCTTCGTGATTGCCACAAGAAAGGGGTCAAGGGAGTGACTATTTTCACAAGTGGTTACTCAGAACTGGGTACCGAAGAGGGGAGGAACAGAGAGCGAGAGTTAAAGGAGATTCTTGATGAAACGGGAATCAGAGCATTCGGTCCTAACTGTATGGGTCTGACCTATCCGGAGATTGGATTCGCTTTTGTTCCCACAGTAAAAAGACTCTCTGGAGATGTAGGTTTTCTTTCACAGTCTGGTGGAGTAGCAATAGCCACATACACCGCAGGTGTAGAATCAGGCGTAGGATTTAGCAAAGTGTTCAGCTTTGGCAACCAAGTGGATATCAAGCCTCAAGAACTTCTTGAGTTCTTCTTAGGTGACAAACAAACATCCGTTGTTGGAGCCTATATTGAGGGTGCCAAAAATGGCAAGGAGCTTCTAACCGCATTGAAAAACCTCGCTAAGAAGAAACCAGTCGTTGTCCTTAAAGGAGGCAGATCAGAAGAGGGTTCAAGAGCTGCGTCTTCCCACACAGGGGCACTCGCTGGAAGTAGGGATATTTGGAGTGCAGTCTTTCATCAATCCAATGTAATGACTGTGAATACGCTTGAAGAAATGGTAGCCACTTTGAGCATCTTCTCATTAAGTCCAAAACCAAAATCAAGGAATGTTGGTCTAGTCGCAATAAGTGGTGGAGCTAGTGTCATCTACACAGACCTGCTGATTGAGAATGGTCTCAAGGTTCCAAAGACTTCAGATGAAACAGTCAAGAAACTGGATCCACTGATTCAAGATGTTGGGACTGGTCTTGGGAACCCAATTGACTTGGCTGCTGATTACTATCAGGACCAAACGACTTCCGAGGTGATTCACATTGTTGGTGGAGAACCTAGGTTTGATTCACTAATAATCGAAGCTGATGTGCACAACATGCATCAAGTTGCTTCTATTATGGATGCTCAAGATATCTTGATAGATTACTGGGAAGCGATGGCAAAAGCGGGAAAGAGAGTTGTCGATGAAATGAAAAAACCTGTCCTAGTTTCAATTCCAGACGTGGCGTACCCAATGGCAAGAGCTGATGCATGGAAGATCTTCGTTAAACATGGACTGCCAGTATTCAGGAACTTCAATGAAGCAGTGAATGCATTATCTCTTGTTTGTGATTATCACGAAATAAAAGATAGAAGACTCTCCATAACTAAACCTTGATAATCCAGCTGACAAGTTCAGCGGACATAGGGTTCTCTTTCATGAATATCTCCCTGTATATCGGATTCGCCATCGCAAGCCATACATGCTGGAGCTCAAAGTCAAAACCGATTATTTTGAAGGATGATTCCAATGCAGAAGGTCGAAATGAGATATAGACGAAAAGCAGTGAAAGAGCAAGAATCAACAGATAAGAATAGACCCAAGGACTAACAGGTCTTCCAGCCCAATAGTCCGATCCAGCATAGAATAATGCAAAGAAAGATGTTGCTGCAACAATTGATGCGATGATCGCAGAGAGTCCTCTTACTCGTATTTCTGTATTGTCAGACATCGCATGATCTTCGCAGACATCAACAAGGAAACTCTTTGTTTCAGCATTTGCTAATTGATTCTTCCCCCACGGATTGAATTTTGGATCCCAGGATGGACGAAGCCAAACCTTTCGACTAGGATTGGTTGAGATTCGGGCGGTTTTTGTTGCAGGGGCGCCACAAACCGGACAAGTCTTAGGGAATCGGATTCGACTGATCTTTGCTCGGACAATTGGTTCATTAAAATGCTGTCGACTTCTTGTCACAGTCAAAGCGAGCATCACCAGACCCGTTACAACTGTTGGTATCCTAATTTAAACTATCGAAGGAGGTAAGGAACTAGTTATTACAAGTAGACATTCTCAATCTGATTGAAAACAAAGTCTTTCATACTCTGAGAAGCAACTATTGGATCAACTGTATTTGCGTCCTCTAAAGATTCAACCTCTTCAAACTTGAGTGAGAAACCTAGTTCTTCGAAACTTTTCTTCAGCTTATTTCCAGCACCAAAATGACGCATTCCTATATTTAATGCCTTGAGAATCTTATGACCATAATGAGTCAACCATAATGAGTTCAACATGGAAATACTAGCCTTTGTCAGAACGACCGATTTTTCAATCTCATGCTTTCGTGCTTCAACAATTTTAACGATTAGTTTTGAAGCTCGACTCTCTCTCATTGCTTCAGCATCTAAGAACAGTGTGGGTCCACCTTGAGAGATCTGCTCATCGAGCAACTCCACAGTCCTATCAAATATAGCTCTACGGGCATCTTGGTAACTCATAGAGTCATCTGTGGTATCGAGTAGTTTAGATGGATTTCCATCATATCCACCGAGCTCCTCCATACCAAGTCCAATTAATAGACCTCTCTGGACATGATACCATTTATCGATAGAAATCTGGTCTAAGATAGTGAGAATTCTTTCTCTGAGTTCAGACCATTGCATTCTCATTGCCAAGCTCTGATATGTTGTCCACATTAATACCGGGGGAGCTGTCCAAGGCACTCTGTCGGGACGAATAAGTAAGAATCTCTCACCCAACTCCTTTGTGGTGAACATGTACCGGAGTATGTTATCGGCGTAAATTACTACTGAGGAATCAACAAGAACTTTTGAACGAGTAAGGACTGGAGTAATATCAAGAGACTGAATACGATTATTGGTTAAATCCAACTTGGAAAGGTTCATGCAATTTACCAGCGGCCAAAGATTGAGAGATGGAAGATGATTATTCTCAAGACGGAGTTCCGAGAGTTTCGTGTTCTCAACTAGCGGAGAGAGGTCCAATTCCTCGAGCATATTATTAGCTAAATTCAAAGTAACAAGATTGATACACTTGCTAAGATTTGTGAGATCTACTTTCTTAGCGGCTCTTGTAATCAGGTCAATCTTTTCGTCACTACAACGATATTTTGTTTCTTCTTGACGTCCGTGTGGACTCCAGTAACGAATTGTTATTTCATCCATTTAGCAACTGACCAAGAATTCTTGATGCACTACTCTTGATAAATGCAAGTCTATGAGGCTTCATCTTTTTCGATTTGAAAAGGAAGTCTTTTTTCAGCCTCAATGAGATAGTGATCGTCGATAGCTTCAAACACAATTCTATAGGCTATGCGTTCGCTGAAACCAAGTAGGATTAATTCTCTAATCAGAGCCTCTGGTGTGACACCATGATCAATTTTCATTGTTTTGAACACTGACACAATTGGTGCGAGTCGTTCAGGTAAATCCTTCTTTGCTCCAACATATTTGACGAACAAAGCACCATCGAAATAACTGGCAAATACCTTATCGAAGGTCTCGATGACCTCATCTGAGAGGGTTCTATAAATTGGGGTCACAATGGTATCATTGTAATCATAAAGACCACCTATCTCTCTGCTGAGAGTCTCAAGCTGAATTTTCTGTCTAGTAGATGCTGACTCTACTGTGATAATCACTGAGATGAGCTCCTCAGACTGAACAGCAGTAATGACCTCAGTGATGGGGATTGCGGTCCATTTTGGTGAATCCATTGAAAATTCTTCCCTGAAATGAGAGATTGCAGATATGAAAGAGCTGAGAAGGGTCTCCTCAAAACCACCCTTAATGACTTTTGAATAGACGGAGAGTCCAACTTTTCTCTGGATAACAAGAAGACCAATGAGGTTCTTTGCATCTTCTAACCGACCTTTTAGTTCTAGTAGTTCTAAGTTTCTCTTTGTAGTGATTGATGAGTAAAAGTGGCGTCCTATCATAACTGAGGCCAAGCAACCTAGTAGTCCTAAGGCACCGATTAGTCCTGCCTGTATGTATGAAGCAAACACAGTTTCAGGACGGGCTATGGAGCTTAACACAATTTCATGAGAGAAAGGAGCATGATGTTCCTTCTCAATCGTAATTCTAAGAAGATATAAACCAACATCAGGAACAGTGACATTTACTGAATAAAGGCCGAGTGATTCAATAAAATACCCTTGAGAAATTACACTATCTCCAACGCCACTAGTGTCAATTAGATAATAACTAACGATAGCTGTATTGATTTCATCGCTAGTGTCACCTGAAATGGGGCATAAACTCAATGTCAAAATTGAGTTTGCATACTGGGTATATGTAGAGTTCAGGGGATGAGATGATGAAAGTTCTATTGGTATCAGATGTGTGGTAAGAATGAAGCTAATTACTTGTTCTTCAAATCCAACCTTTGAAAGCCAGAATGTTGCGTTCCATACGCCTGAAAGAGGGGTTAATGTAAAATTGTACCAACCATCATTTGAGGCTGAGATCTCAAAGAAATCACGGATAGGCGCAGAGGGCATAAGTTGTGCTCCATTAATCCCATTATCAAGAATTGAATTATAGTGAATTGCGAAATTGTAGATCCTCCCTTCGTAATAATTCCCATTCAATCCCATGAATGAGATGGAAGTCGGGACTTCACTGACTTCAAATACAAATGAGGTTTCAGCAAAATTAAAACCAAACTTAGAGAAGCGAAGGTACACAGCATATGTGCCAACCTCTGGTACACGAATTGAGATGTTGTAATAACCATCGAATAATTCAATCCATTCCACCACACTTACTGGATTGTATGTGACATTGACAACTGCATCCTCAATACCGTATAGATCATCTGTATGATAGAACAGTGAAATGGTGCAGGTTTCATTATAGTATAACACATCGGGGGGAGGAACTCCTGAAATATCAATCTCAGTAGGGACAGCACCAACGATTATGTAGAAAGAAGTGGCGGCTGGACTGAGTGCTGGTTTTGTTGCGGTCAATGTTATGAAATACGTACCACTCAAGCTGGCTGTGAATTCAATGGTGTAATTTCCAGACTCTCCAGGGACAGATTGTCCATCTGTAAAAAGAAGACCGTTTTGTGGCCCGTTAAATGTTAGGACTGAAACATTAGCACCATCTATTCCAACACCAGTCAAGAACATGTAACGGATGGTGACATTATATGTATCATCAGGATCCAGCTCAATGTATTGGCTTCCAACAATTGTCAGAATAGTCACAGTTGTAATCTCAACAGTAATTGAATAACTCGTCATTGAATGATAAGGCATAGTCGCATTGACAATCATAGTAAAGAATCCAATTCCAGCTGATGAAGAATTGACATCGGCTTCCCACCAACCTTTTGCTAGATTTGGACTAAACGGAATAGCTGCTCCAGACCAGTTTGCCACGATGGTTGCGCCTGATAGAATTGGTGTTCCTGTATCTTGATCGT
>JBHLRC010000054.1:0-20311 GCA_048882965.1 Candidatus Thorarchaeota archaeon | reverse complement strand
AACCAGTTCTCCAAAAGATTTCGTAAGGTTTTCAATACTTACTGCAGGCAATATACTTCATTCTCCCTTTTCTGATTCAAGAGACTCTCAATGGTGAATTCTTTGTTTGAGTTAATATAATCTTTAACAACTACGCGAGAAATCATCTTTATGCCGCCTCCATGTCCTCAGACTCTATGCCATTTTTTCTGAAACTAACTCGTCGCTTAACAAACGTCCAATAGCTATAGAATAGAATCCATCCTAAAGTTGGTATTGCAACAAAGAGGTAGTACCCAGGTGCTGAGAAAAAGAAGAAGATGTTGATAGCTCCAAGCATCAGGACATTGATCATCCAAGATCTCCGTTGCCAGCCATAGTTCGAAACTACATGAACAGCTCGTAAGGCAGCGAACCCTCGATGGTTCAATGTATAGAGACCGTCTTGGTCGATTGTAATCACAGTTTCCATCTTCTTGAGATGAAAGTCTAGTTGGCCACCACTTTTTATTTTCAGACGTCTCTTAAGATCAGCAAACCTTGTAGGTTTCTTTGCAAGTATTCGTAGTATTGCGATTCTTGTTGGATGCGAGATTGCTTCAAAGACTTCATCCGAGGTCATTTTTACTCATGACTGACATGGTAACGGAGAGATATAATCCTACGTTCCTTGACCACCTAGTCAATGACTGTTGACCACCCAGTTTCATCAGTTTTACAAGGTTTAGGTCAACCATGGAGCAGCTTTACTAGCGCCTCCACAATAATTGCAAATGTAAACCCTATTCTCGTCAATTCTTGTTGGATCGATATCTGCACCACATTTTGGACAAGTTGCCAGAGGACATGCCTGTTCCTCCACGACCGTAACATGTTCGCGTACGTCGGTCATGACGTCCACCATATAGCCACTTAGGATGCGTTCATCATCAGAGTAAATGCTCAATGTTAGTACGCCAGATGATTCAGTACCAGTTGTTTGAACCTCCGCAGCAAATTGCTGATCACCGAATTTTGTCTGTCCAACAAAACATGCATAACCCAGAAAGTTGCCATCACTCAAAACCTGTTCTGAAGTATCGACTGGGTCTAATCCCCTGAGCCGAGACTTGGCTAGCTCGTAGACAGTCTTTGCACTACCGTTGAATTTGAAGGATGCACAATTCCTAGCTAGACTTCCGAACTTCAGTTTCTTAAAGACGCTGTCAACATCATTTGTGCCTTCGAGCATTGGGCAAACATTGACGATTCTTTTTCTTGGGATCATCACTGTATGCGACTTGTTCTCAGCATCCCGGAAAATCACACTACCACCGTATTCATCATCAACGCAACGAAGAGGTTTCAGCCAGAAGATGGCACTTTGGAAGCTTCCTGAATTGATGTTTCCTATTTTTTGTGAAGGGAGTGTTCCACTCGTAAACTCAAACCCATCAGGTGCGTCAATGTTCACCGTCACATTAAGGATTGCCAGTTTGCCTTCATTGTTCACCTTCACTGCGAGCTTGAGATTTTCCCCAGCAAAGTCATACCCTGAAGCAATTTTAACATCAGTTGCTGCTGAGTCCAAAGCAGTTGGGGCAACTGTGGATTTTGGAGTTGACACCTTTGGAGTTTCAAGGTCGAGGTAGTAATTCAATTGTTTGTAGCGAAGATACACCAAGAACCATGAAACCAAACCTATCGGTATTGGAAAGTTGGACGATGGAACAGCAGAGATTAACAGAACTATGAATAATCCAATATTCAACAGAAAATAGTACCATGTCAAAGCTCCTGCAATTCTTGAGCGAGTTCGATTCTTAACCATTCTATTAAACATGAGAAGAGCAATTAAAACTGGGATCCAAAATAAATCTGTGAGCAAGAAGAGAGGACCGCCATACCATGGTCCGAAGGGGAATATGAGGAACCACCCCCAAAAATATGAGAGAGCAAATGAGAATCCAAATCCAAAGATATACGGGTAATCTCCCATCAGAAAAACGAGCGGCCAAAAAAAGGTCACTACTGGTAACATCCACTTCCAAAGGGAGGCGGATGTTGGCATTCTTAGAGCTATTCTTGTGATGAAACCTGGACCTTTAGGTCCGCCAGTGTCGAATACAGACATACTGCAATCCTCCAATGTCCACAATTATTGAGGTGTTATTGGGGGCTGATTGGACCTTTTTATCTCTTGTTTGAATTAACTAAGGGTAGCAGAGAATGTATAGAAGAGGTAGAGAAGAAAACATCGCTCATTTGGTAAAATGAACATGAGGCCCTCGCTAAGCCAGTAAGTTCAGAGTATCTTGTATTGAGTAGTTTGTAGAATATCCTGCATGATGTTCTTACTGAGACCAGAGGATGTATATACTGTTCACTGACGGTTCACGACTACTTTCTCATATCGTGAGAAACCTCAAGCTGACATCAGGCCATGCTGTCCCTTCATTGCGAACGGAGACAAATGGTTGAACTGGTGTAGGGAGGCATGATTGCATGAGAGAACACATTAGTGTAAAGGGTGCTAGGACGAATAATCTAAAGAATATAGATGTGGATATCCCCCGAGATAAACTGACAGTTATCACAGGTGTGTCAGGATCGGGGAAAACGTCGCTGGCTTTTGATGTTATTTTTTCGGAGGGGCAGCGGAAGTTCTTCGAGTCTATGTCAGCAACCTCTCGTACGATGCTACCGATGCTTGAACGAGCGGATGTTGATTCGATACTTGGTCTATCTCCAGTTGTTGCCATTGAACAACGAACGGGAACACAGAATCCAAGATCGACGGTTGGTAGTATGACTGACGTCTCGAGTTATATGAGAATCCTCTTCTCTGTACTTGGTCAGGCCCATTGTCCATATTGCAATAAGAAGATCCACACACGTAACGCGAATCAGATAGTTGATCATCTCATGACACTCCCTGAAGGAACAAGTGTCGAGATTCTTGCTCCTGTGAACAAGATATACGATGAGGACTATCCATACTTGTTTGATGACATCCGACAGAAGGGATACAAGCGAATCAAGATTGATGGGGAACAATTCTCAATAAGTGACAAGATAGAGTTAGACGAAGAGAGTGACTATCGTATCGAGGTGCTTGTTGACCGGATCATCATCAAGAAAGATCTGTATCATCAGTTTGCCATATCAATAGAGAACGCAAAGAATGTAGGAAGCGGATTCATACGATTTGAGTTCACTGACAAGGATATACCTGAAGAAACGTCGAAGAAATTCTACGCAAACTTTGGTTGCAAGAAGCATCATATCGTGATGCACAGTCTGCTACCTGGAGCTTTCTCTCCGAATCTACCTGAGAATGCGTGTCCAACATGCCTAGGAGTGGGAACGCTGATGAAAGCAGATGCAAGACTTGTAGTTGTAGACCCTAGAAAGGGTATGAATGATGGTGCACTGAAGTGGTGGGCCAAGTACTGGGCATACAGTCTGAGTCAGCATCTTGGATTCGACCTGAAAACTCCCTGGCAAGACCTGTCAAAGGATATACAAGACCAGATTTTGTTTGGTGTAAGGGAGGAGTTTATCCTTCAGGAGCCACCAGACTGGCCAAACAAGTATCGACATCGCAGTGTTGGTCAGAAGGTTCGTTTCTTGGGAATCTGTAACTATATTGATAGACACTATAGGAACGATAGAAAGAAGGGAGAGCGGTATGAATGGTATCGAAAGCTGATGACTGAGCATACCTGTCCAGATTGCCAAGGTAAGAAACTCATCCCGCAACGCTTGCTCGTCACTGTAGAAGGAAAGAACATCGATGAACTGGGTGAATACTTCATCAACCATCTACTCGAGTATGTGGACTCCATCAAGATTCCAAAAGACAGAGAGAAAGCCGGGAATCAGGTCATCTTTGAACTTAGGAAACGGATTCAGCTCTTGGAAGATATAGGGCTGTATTATCTCAGACTCAACCGACGTGCTAGGACTTTGAGCGCAGGAGAAGCTCAGAGAATAAAGCTATCTACTCAGTTAGGCTCAGAGCTCATGGGGATGTTGTATGTGTTGGACGAACCCAGTATAGGTCTCCACATACGCGATAGCAATAGAATCGTGAACATCCTCAAACGACTCAGGGACACCGGAAATACTGTCATTGTGATTGAACATGACTTAGATACAATCAGACAAGCAGACAATATTATAGAGATAGGTCCAGGACCGGGTTTACACGGTGGTAAGATTGTTGCACAGGGTGGATTCGAAGATGTGCTAGAGAATCCAAAGTTTCTCACGGGTCACTACTTGACAGGGAAAAAGACGATACCTTACCTAGGCAAGGCTCGGAAGCCTAACGGTAAGTCACTGAAAGTTGTCGGCGCTCGTGAGAACAATCTGAAAGGCATTGATGTCAAGTTCCCTTTGGGAGTCTTCATCTGTATAACAGGAGTTTCCGGTTCAGGGAAGAGCACTCTCATTGAGGATGTCCTTGGGAAGAAGCTCATCCACGAGATGAGAGACCTTCGAGTAATTCCAGGAAAGCTCGACAGGGTTGAAGGAATAGAGAATGTTGTAGATGTACGGATAGTTGACCAGTCGCCCATCGGCAGAAACTCAAGGTCGATACCCGCGACCTATGTAGGGTTCTTCGACAAGATACGGCGCTTGTATACTGACACACCCACTGCAAGAGAGCGAGGTTACAAGATCGGTCGGTTCAGCTATAACTCTACAGAGGGGCGTTGTACAGAATGTAATGGCGAGGGATTAGTTCGAATCGAGCTTCAATACATGCCAGACATCCAGACCACCTGTCCTGTCTGTAAAGGAGCCAGGTTCTCAGAAGAGGTGCTGGAAGTCAGATACAAAGGAAAGAACATTGGTGAGGTCCTGAATATGACCATCGAGGAGGCTAACAAGTTCTTCAAGGACACGCGACTCATTTACCATAAGACGAAGACTATGATGGAGCTCGGTCTCGGATACCTGAAGCTCGGACAGCCAGCCCCAACTCTGAGCGGCGGAGAAAGCCAGAGAATCAAGCTGGCTAAGGAGCTTGGAAAGCTCAAGAAGTTGAAAGACAACTTGTACATCATGGATGAGCCCAGTGTGGGTCTCCACATGCAGGATATCCAGATGCTCCTGAAGACCATCAACAAGCTCGTTGATGCAGGGAACACAGTCATTGTCATAGAACACCACCTAGATATCATCAAATCAGCGGATTGGGTGATTGATCTCGGTCCAGAAGGCGGAGCTGAAGGTGGCGAGGTCATAGTTGAAGGGACAGTAGAGGACATCATAAAGTGTAAGCAGTCTTACACGGGTCAGTACCTCCAGAAAGTCGTGGAGTCTTCCTAAAATGCAGGAGCTGAAACACATGGAAGACCCACAAGTCAGAAAGCAGTTTGACGAGGCTCTATCGAGTTTCATCGAACGAGCGAAACAGGACAAGAGAGTCCTGGCAATCATCATCTTTGGAAGTATGGCTTATGATGAGGTGACAGAGAGGTCGAACATCAACGCCTTTGTCATTACAGATGAAGGACGATACAGGACAACTCGTCTTGTTGAGAACGGAATCCCGATTGATGTCCAGATACATAGTCGGGATGCGTTCATGCGAAGGACACAGAGTCATCGTGGTAGAGGAGCGCTTCAGTTTCTCTCCTACAGCAAACTGGTGTTCTCACGTGACTGCTCTTTCACCGACTACTACAAGAACATGAGCAAGAAGGTCGGAGTCAGAGATAGAAACATCACCCAGATGATCTACCACGGAGCTGTAACGTATGACTTCCAGAAGGCAGAGAAGTATCTCTACATCAAGGACGACCTTGCTCACAGCTTCCACTCTCTTCTTCACGGACTGAGCGAGCTAGGATACTTGCTCTGTTACCTTAACGATGAGTGGCCACCTCGAGAAGTCATCCTGAAGGGGAGGGAGCTGCAACCCGAACTCTTCCCAAAACTCTTCGATGACCTGATAGATACAGAAGTGACAAAGGAGTCACTCGAGAGATCACTGAAGCTAGGATACGAGTTCTTGGACTCTATTGATCTTGATGTCTACAAGCCAATTCTGGACTTCATCTCAGAGAATGGAGGAACAGCATCCTGGACCGATCTGGAAACTCATTTCAGTCCCAGAGGGCTCAGCTTCTTTCTACTAGAACATCTACATCGACGAAAGATTCTGAGACGAACTGTGTCACCAAGGAAATTAACAAAGAAGGGAGTGGTGGAGTACAATGAACCACTATACCACTTTAGCTGGGACTCGTTCGATCCCAACGAAACCATCCCGACAAGAGTCGGACCTTCCGATGTCGAACAGTTTCGCGTACAAGCAGATTACCAGAGTGCCATTGATGAACTCACAAAGAAGGCAGAGAAGGATGAATACGTCCTCAATCTAATGTTAGCAGGTAGTCTGTCGTACGATACCGTCTGGGAGAAGTCTGACATTGACGTGATGATCATCACTCGAGATGAACCATATAATGCCCGTAGGGTGTTCATTGAGAAGGACGTCTTCATTGAAGGAGAGGTCGTGACTCGTGACCACTTCAGAAAAGGGACTCATAGAGTGAAAGATGGAAGTATCTTCCATTCATACTTCTCCATGAGCAAGCTCCTGTTTTCAAGAGATGACACAATCAAGGATATGTATGAGGATATCCAAAACATCGGTTCACGAGATGTTGAGGACCTTCTCCTTCTGAACTACATATACTGTAAGGATCTTATCAACAAGGCTCACAAAGCACTCTATGTCAAGGAAGATCCACACTTTGCTCTGAACTTCATGATGTCAGGAATTCGGCGTATGGCGAACATCGAGGTCCTGCTCAATAGAACAATCCCCCTCCGAGAGTCTACAGTTCAAGCACTGGAGTATAATCCTGAGTTCTTCAAAGAGATCTTCACAGATATGATTCATACGCCATTGAAATCATGGGAGGCAATCAATGAAGTCTTGGAGAAAATGGAGAACTACTTGGATGAGCACCTAAAAGAGTTTATTCAACCAGTCATTCGCTTACTCGAGAAGGAGGAGGAGATGACACACTACGACTTGAAAACTCACTTCAGTGATATCTGGTTACCAGTGGATATGCGAGAATTTGTTGCAAGAGGATTCATCCGGCAGACAGAAGCACCATTCAGATTCACAAAGAAAAGTTCAGCTGAGATGATGCAGCCTGCATATCAGCTCGCATCATCTAAGATTGACACAGAGATTCCGATGGATGAGGAATGGAATCTAATGTAGAATGTAGTTTGAGGTTGTCAGACTTTAACCCGTGAATTTAACAGGGATAAGGTAATCAATAAGACTTCCTAGAAGAGATGAACCAGCATGCAATACAGAAAACTGGGTAAACTTGGTACAAAGGTGTCTGCACTTGGTTTTGGATGTATGAGACTTCCTGTTGAAGAACCAGGTGGCAAAATCAAACGAGATGAAGCAATCCGATTGATTCGGAAAGGAATCGATAATGGAATCAACTATGTAGACACAGCATGGACCTATCATAGTGGTGAGAGTGAGGTCGTACTAGGTCTCGCCTTGAAGGATGGCTATCGTGAGAAGGTCACTCTGACCACAAAATGCCCCGTTGGGAGAAAGGAGTTCACTGCCCCTGAACACTACGACGAACATCTGGATGAACAACTTGGACGGTTGGATGTGGACTATGTGGATTTCTACCTATTCCACGCTCTGAACAAGAAGTCGTTTGAGGAGAAAGTTCTAGGTTTGAATCTCATCGAGCGTGCTAAGAAAGCAAAGGAAGAAGGGAAAATCAAACACATAGGATTTTCATTTCACGACAAACCCGAGGTGTTGAAGGAGCTTATTGATACTGGCTACTTTGAGTTAATGCTTGTCCAATACAACATTGTTGATCAGGTCAACCATGAGATGATCAATTACGCAGGGGAGAAAGGTCTCGCAGTGGCCACCATGGGCTCAGTGGGCGGTGGTCGATTGGCAGGAACGAATCTGCCTGATGAGATGAAACAGTGGTTGACATCCGGACGTGAGAACTTCGCAGACTTGGCGTTCAAGTTTGTGCTTAGTAATCCTAATGTTTCTGTTGCACTATCTGGTATGGGCTCTGAAGAGATGTTGGATGATAACCTCAATATCAATTCTCGCGAAGATTATGACAAGCCCACCAGAGAGGAAGAGGATTCAATCGCTAGCATATCCACGCGCTTCAAAGAGCTGTGTGATAACATCTGTACTCAATGTAAGTATTGCCAGCCCTGTCCAAATGACGTGAATATCAGCTTCATCTTCGAAGCATTGCAGCGTTACCAAATCTATGGAGACCAGGAGAGTGCAAAACGGTACTACTCGCTAATTGGGAAAACTCCCTGGGCACCAGGCAACGATGCCGCTGCATGTGAGGAGTGTGGAGAATGCTTGGAGAAATGTCCTCAAAACATCGAGATTATAGACCAGCTCAAGAAAGCTCACGAAGTCTTGTCTTAGGATTATTCACCAAGAGCATGCACCATAACCTAAAGGGTATCATCAAACATATGCCGGAGAACCACAATGGATGAGATTGAGAGATGAATTCATCCTTCCCTTGGTTTCTGTAAGATTTTCATCACACTGATGCGGTGGAGATTCTTGCTTCCTGATGTTGAAAGAGTCGGAGTTTTCTACC
This sequence comes from Candidatus Thorarchaeota archaeon, assembly GCA_048882965.1. Taxonomy (GTDB): domain Archaea; phylum Asgardarchaeota; class Thorarchaeia; order Thorarchaeales; family Thorarchaeaceae; genus SMTZ1-45. Next base: position 11,690 of record JBHLRC010000054.1, on the reverse strand, counting down.
TGAAAGCGCAAAATAGAATGCTAAATTACCAAGCACTTGAGTCAATAGGGCAAAAATCGCGACTACGAACACATCTGGTAGAACAAGGAATAGGCTTGTACCCTTAATCATTACTGCTCTGAGACCATCTACTGCATATGTCATTGGATTGTAGAGTACAATACTCCTCAGCCATGTAGGTAGAGACTCAACAGGATAAAATGCTCCTGACAGGAAGAACACTGGGAAGTTAATCAGTCCATTCACAAACTGGAAAGCTGTCAATTCAATTCTAGCACTCAATGCTATGGAGATTCCAACAAAGACAAGCGCAAGAAGAATGGTCAGGACGTATATGTAAATGATTGATAGCGGAGTTAACGCAACATGAATTCCAAGGATCACAGCAATCAATAGGACAAATGTTGCTTGAGCCACAACCTTTGTCACACCAGCCGATGTAAATCCCAAAACAATCTCGCTGCGTCGAGAGGGAGTAGTCAATAACATATCAAAGTAACCTATCTCTCGATCAAGAATCACGGGCATACCAGCGGCAAACAGAGATGTGAAGAGAATTGTCATTGCTAGGATTCCGGGGGCAAGAAAATCTATGAATCCATAACCGGTTGAGTATCGATCAAGATTGTTAATGTAGGACCCACCAACTCGATAAGATATAGATGTGATATTGGTGAACCATGAGGAAACTCTAGAGTCATGAACGGTTTCGTTCAATGTTTCAGCTGCAATCCCAGGAAGTGCCTGCGATACAAGTTGATTGGTGTTATCAACGGTCACATTGATCTTGGTACTTTCGTTCGGAATGACTCCCCAAGGGAGGGGTAGAAGACTCAAACTGAAATTCTCAGGGATTAGTATGTAGCCATCAATCATTCCATCATCTATCATCATCTGTGCTTCTTCAACTGAAAGGTTGTCAGAAACAATGGATAATGCGGTTGAATTATGAAGCGCATCATCAAAAACCTGTGCGGGTATTCCGTTGTCAAGGTTAATCACAGCAATAGGCACATTTCGGAATGTACCAGAGTATGCATTCCCAATGACCACAAGGAACAGGATGGGCAATAACAGGGAGCTAGTTAGTTGGACCTTATTTCGTCGCCACTTACGCATCTCACGTTTCCAAATTGCACGCGTCACTCTAAGGACCATACTATATCCGCCTCCTCATTCTTCCAATTAGCTTTGCCCGATCTTTCTTTATCCTATCTGTGTCTTCTTCTTCACGTATGCCTCGCCCAGTGTATTTTATAAAAACATCATCAAGTGAAGGAGTTCTTACCGAGATTGAGTCTATTTCTAATCCAACTGATTCCATCTTGTGTATAATAGTGGGCAATACCCGTTTCCCGTCTTTAACATGAATTCTGATTTCGTTACCTCGGATGGACAATTCATTACCCAGTTGCAATGAGTCAAGTTTTGTTTGAAGTTGTTCCTGAGTGTAGCTGCCATTTGATGGCTTTAGTGATAATTCAATCAAATCTCGCCCATAGTTTGACGTTAATTCAGCAGGAGTGCCCAATGCCATGATACTACCTTTATCGATAATTGCAACTCTGTCTATCTCGTTTTCAGCTTCCTCAAGGTAGTGTGTTGTTGTTAGAATGGTTAGATTCCATTCTTTTTGAAGTCGATGAATAAAGTCCCAAACAACACGTCTTGTCTGTGGATCCAACCCGAGCGTAGGTTCATCTAAGAATAGGACTTCAGGTGAGGGAAGTAACCCACGAGCAATCTCAAGGCGTCGTTTCATCCCACCACTATAATATGCAACTAGATCATCTTTCCTATTTTCCAGCTCTACTAATTCAAGAACTTCCTGTATCTTTTTTCGAAGTTTGTCTTTGGGCAAGTCGTATAGTTCTGCAAAAAGCTCCAAATTTTCGTATGCAGTTAGTCGCGCATCCAATGCGGACTCTTGGGGAACATAACCTATTCGTTTTCTAACCTCAGATGCTTGCGCAACTGAATCGAAACCAGCAACAAGGGTCTTTCCAGAGGTAGGTGCCAATAATGTGACTAGCATTTTAATCAGTGTGGACTTGCCAGCACCATTAGGACCAAGGAGACCAAATATTTCACCTCTTTCGATGACAAGATTCACTTTGTCAACAGCTGTTAATCCATCATATTCTTTTACGAGGTCAATAGTTTCTATCATTGCTGTCAACAGACATCAAGTCTCCTTTTGATTTCCAACTGATTATTTTATAATTAGACTATAGTTCCAGCAGCAACCGTTTGATTCTATTATATACGACTTTGGATAAAGCAATGGGTTTCGAACGGAAAGAAAGCTAATAGAATGAAATTCGATTGGATTAATGGTTTTTTGATGAACAGAAATCAGTAAGAATTATTGCGCTAAGACAGATTTTATATAATATCTCTTAGGTCAAATTGACTGATTAAAAAAGAAAAGTGAACCTCATTTGTGGGATTACACATCTCTTTGAAGGGATGTTTTACGGTCACGGATTATCTAATTGCATTCCTCATGGTTTTGGCTGCGTCTTCCTTGATTTGCATTCTTGGAAACCGACTTGCCCCGAAAACTGAAGATAGAGAACCAGGAAAAGTACAATATGCCTGCGGCGAAAAACCGATCAAGGTGTCACAACGACTTCAGGCATCGTTGTATAGATACCTTGTGTATTTCCTTGTAATAGATTCTTCTTTGCTTATCATCGCATTTTCAGTGTTTGAGGTCACTATTGTGAACCTACTCCCTCTGATGATGTACCTATCTATCATACTCGTTTCAGTATTCTTGTTTCTAGATGGAGGAAAACAATAGTGTGCGCTTCGAGAATAGTTCGGTGGGCGGGATTGAGGTCTCCGTGGGTTCTTCATTTCAATTCAGGATCATGCAATGGATGCGACATCGAAGTTGCAGCTCTATTAACACCGAGATATGATGTATACAGATTTGGTGTTCAACTCGAGCCATCCCCAAGGCATGCAGATGTTCTTCTAGTCACCGGAGTAGTGACTAGACAGTGTGCTGACAGACTTAAACGCATATATGAACAAATGGCGAAACCCGCCTTCGTCATTGCGATTGGAGCTTGTGGATGTACTGGGGGAGTTTTCGCTGGTGACTATCCAGTGTTAGGTGGTGTGGATAAGGTGATCCCAGTTGACATCTATATTCCAGGGTGTCCACCTAGGCCTGAAGCACTGATTGATGGAGTCGTAAAACTCCTGAAGAAACTGGAGGCGAGTGAAGATGAGTGATGTGAATGATAGAATCCTCTCAATTGTCACTAGCAATCTTGGTGAGGACAACATTGTAGTTGAATCATTGAAACCGAACACCCTTGCTTTTCGGATTAATCCAAAGCAACTCACTAAGACGATAGAAGCGATGTTGACAATCGATGATGATACAACGCTATCAGCAATCAGTTGTGTAGATCTAGATGATAAATTTGAGATGCTTTATCATCTTAGGACACTTGGAACAATCGCCACTGTTAGATGTGAGATACCATCCAAAAATCCGAAGATTCCCAGCATTACTACTATAATTCCCGGTGCCAATTTTCATGAACGCGAAACTGCTGACCTTTTTGGCGTTAAATTCAAGGGGCATCCAAATCCTGAGAAACTTATAATTCCTGAAGCTTGGCCAACAAATCTATTTCCTCTCAGGAAGAATGCAGAAAATCCAAGTGCTGAAACAAGATTCAGTGAGGTTTCAGCAGAACCGGAAGTGACCAGCAATAGAGAGGTTGTGACAACAAAGATTGTAATAGGACCTCAACATCCTGCTCTTTTAGAACCTGAACGATTTCTTGTTGATGTAGACGGAGAAACGGTGACCAGAGTCACTCCACGGATTGGGTATGCTCATAGGGGTGTGGAGAAAGCTACAGAGTCACGGAATTATCTCAAGGATGTGTACCTTGTAGAGAGAATATGTGGAATATGTAATAGTTGCCACAGTACAACCTTCTGTCAAGCGGTTGAGACCATACTCGATACTGAGGTTCCAGCAAGAGGAAGATACCTACGAACGATTGTCCTTGAGCTGAATAGAATTCAAAGTCATTTACTACTTATTGGTCATACAGGACACGAAATTGGTTATGATACACTATTTCAGTACGTCTGGAGAGATCGAGAGATTGCAATGGATCTTATCGAGCTTATCACCGGGAATCGTGTGATTACCTCCTTTTTGACTATTGGAGGTGTGCGTCGAGATATTACTGAAAATAAAGTACCGAGAATCATTGATGGTCTTAGTAAGCTAAGAGAAAGGGCATTGTTCTATCAACGACTCTTGGATGAAGATCTAACACTCAAGATGCGCTTGAGAGGTGTCGGAGTCCTAAGTCGAGAAGATGCTGTTGCTCTTGCCGCAGTTGGTCCTGTAGCCCGAGCTTCGGGAATCAAGACTGATGTGAGATTGGAAGCACCATATGCGGCATATGATGAAGTGGGTTACAAACTAATCTATCGAAATGAAGGTGATTCTTGGGCTCGTCTTCGTGTACGAGCAGATGAGTTGTTGAACAGTATAGATATGGTGGAGTATGCCGTCAGCAACCTACCCCAAGGTGATATAAAAGTCAGAGTTCCAAGAAGGGTTCCAGAAGGAGAAGCAATCAATAGAGTTGAAGCACCAAGGGGAGAATTATTCTATTATGTAAAGAGTAACGGAACACAGTTTCCTGAACGAGTGAAGATTCGGACACCCACTTTTACGAATTTTCAGTCAGTCCCAAAAATAACAGAAGGCGAGAATATTGCTGATTTTCCAGCATCGTTCTCAAGTATAGATCCTTGTTTTTCATGTACTGATAGATGAGGAGGGGATGAGATGGCGGGTATTGATCTAGTGTTTTTGTTTCGGGTTCTTGTGTTCCCAGGATTCACATTCGTTATCCTAATAGCATTGTTCTATGATTGGGTATGCCGAAAACTTGAGGCTAGAATGCAGAATAGAATTGGACCAAATATAGCTGGACCTGCAGGGATATTCCAACCGCTGGCTGATGTTGTGAAGCTTTTTGCTAAGGAACGACTAGTACCTCATGATGTGAAGTCGGTTGCCTTTACAATTGCGCCAATCATCTCGTTGTCCATATTTGTTTTCACAACATTGTTTCTGCCTATTGATGGATTCAATGCAATGTTTCAACTGGGATTTGAGGGAGACCTCATTATTGTCCTGGTGGTGATAACACTTGCAAACGTGTTTCTATTCCTTGCAGGATGGGCTTCAACAAATGCGTATAGCAAATTAGGAGCGTCTCGCATTCTTATGCAGTTCATGGCTTATGACATTCCCCTTTTCCTTGTTGCACTCACACCTGCATTTCTTGTAAGGAGTCTCAACATATCGGTTATCGCGAGTAGTCAATCAATTCCATTTCTATTCTTAATCCCGTGGTCCTTTATACTATTTACAGTATTAATTCAGGCGGAACTCGAGAAAGATCCATTTGATATTCCTCATGCTGAAACTGAAATTGTTGGTGGATATGAAACAGAATACAGTGGAGCTGGACTTGCATTTCTCAAGCTTTCAAAAGATGTTCAACTGTTTTTGGGATCGGCTTTAGTAGTTGAACTTTTCCTTGGAGGTCCATTCGGACCAGTTCTTTTGGGACCAGCATTCCTTTGGTATTCAATATGGTTCATATTGAAAGTCCTTGTTGTTGTAATAATTGGAGAATACATTGGAAATATCCTTGCACGATTTAGAATTGATCAAGTACTCACAACATCGTGGAAGATGATTGTGCCTTTGTCGATACTGACCATTCTAGCCACGCTTATTGTGAATATTTGGTTCTTGATACCTCTAGGTTTGGGAGTGTGATGAAAATACCGAGAACTAAACTATCATCCATTTGGAAAGATGTCATTCTTCACATATTTCGCAAACCTGTAACTGAAAAGTATCCGTTCGTGAAACCGGAGATTGTCGATGGATTTCGGGGAAGGCACATTTTCTACATCGACCGATGCATCAGCTGCAGTCGCTGTGAGAGAGAATGTCCTTCAAATGCAATAGAGATGATTGAGGTAGATGAAAAGAAGTACCCTCTGTTCAAATTAGACCGATGTGTATTTTGTTATCAATGTGCAGAAAGTTGCCCCAAAGATGCTATAGAATTCTCAAAGGACTTTGAACTCGCAGGTAGTGAAAAGTCAGAACTTGTCGTCAGACCAGTATCATTACCACAAGTGGAGGACAATTAAGATGATTGTGGAATTCTTGACTGTTGGAATCATCCTTTCGGCAGTTCTCGCAATCAATTTGGATGATTCATTTTACTCAGTTCTTTCACTGGGTAGCGTCCTGATTATCTCTTCTCTGCTATACTATCTCAACAATGCATACTTTGCCGCGATTTTTCAGTTTGCCGCTGGAGTTGGAACACTCGCTGTTTTGTTGGTCCTAGGTGAAACTCTAGATAGAGAGAGACCACATAGAGAAAAACCAGAGATACCAATTGGCACAATTGTCGCAGCAATACTCCTTTCAATCCCAGTCCTCTTCCTCACGATACCAGTCATACAAGTTATTCCTGAACCAACAAGTAGCGTTCCATATAGTTTGTGGGATCTGAGATCCGTTGATGTAGTGCTTCAAGGTGTTGTCATTCTTGTTTTAACAATTGGAATGGTTCTATTATTGAAACATGAGAAGGAGGATATATCATAATGGACTATCTCATCTTGTCTCTAACTTTGTTGGCCATTGGTGTGTACGGTCTAGTAACGAAATATAGCCTTCTAAAGACAATCATTTCGATTGAGATTCTCGCAACAGCAACCACAATGAACTTTGTCCTTCTCGTGGCTGCATCAGGCATAGTTCTAGGAGAGACTTTCCTAATTCTAGCATTCTCCACCGATATCTGCGTGTCCTCAATAGTCGCTACTCTACTCGTAATCGTTTCTCGCAGGTATGGAACAACTGACATCCGTGAGCTAGCTAGACTAATAGAGAATAAGGACCTAGAAAATGGCCAGCAATCGAGCTCGGAGGGAAACTAGTTGCTCCCACTTGCCCCTTGGCTCATATGGCTCATACCATTAATTTCAAGTCTATTCCTACCTCTTATTGGTAAATATAGTGGACGTGCTAGAGATTATTTCGCAGTTGCATCAATCGCTTTAACTGAAATCTTTTCTTTGTCAATTATTCCAGACGTCTATTTTGGGGCGAGTGCAGGGACCGATTATGTTGTTCCTTGGCTTACAATCATTGGTGTTGATGCAGGTTTAATTGTGGACCCTCTTAGCATTCTCTTTGCAAACCTAATCTCCTTCCTTGGACTTATCGTTGTAATCTATTCTCTTGGTTATATGAAGGGAGAAGAAGGACTCTCACGATATTACTTCTTCTTGATTCTCTTTATAGGATCAATGATTGGATTAGTGGTATCAGACAATTTTCTTCAGATGTTCATATTCTGGGAGATGGTTGGACTTTGTTCTTACGGTCTTGTTTCCTTCTGGAGCAAGCGGGTTGAGGTTATGAGAGCAGGTGTTAAGGTATTCCTAATGACCCGTGTGGGTGATGTGAGTTTTCTCTTTGCTATCGCTATCCTCTATGCCAATCTTGGTTCGTTCTCCTTCACGTATATAATGGCGCACGTCGGAGATTTACCTTTGTCCACAATTACTGAAGTTGCGTTTCTCATGTTAGGTGGAGCAATTGTAAAATCTGCGCAGCTTCCACTTCATACTTGGCTATATACTGCCATGGAGGCTCCTACATCTGTTAGCGCTCTTCTTCATGGTGCAACGATGGTAAAAGCAGGAGTGTATTTGATAGCCAGAATGTTCATTCTCCTTGGTCCATTAGTTTCATTAATTCCCCTCTGGTTGTCAACCATTTCTTGGCTTGGAGCTCTCACTGCACTCATTGGAGCAACTTTAGCCTTAGCTACTCCTGACATTAAAGGTGTACCTGCATACTCAACAATAAGTCAAATTGGATTCATGCTTTCAGCTATTGGGGCTGCTACATCTCCATCTGCTCTAGGTTGGTTCGCAGGGCTTTTCCATCTAATGAGTCATGCATTCTTCCAGAGCCTTGGTTTTCTGGCAATTGGTGCTATAATTCACATGTTAGGTACCCGAGATATGCGACTAATGGGTGGTATAAGGAAAGCAATGCCATTCACATTCGCTCTTTGTATTGTAGTCCTGTTTGCCAGAACTGGGGTTCCTCCCTTTGCCAGTTTCTTCAGTAAGGGACTAATTGTTAAGAGTCTGGCTCTAACAGGAGATTTACCTATTGTCCTGGTCATCTATGCAGCAATAGCGCTAACATTTGCGTACACCCTTCGGTTCACAATACTCACCTTCTTGCGGGATGAATCTGAATATGTCGTGAAAGCAAAGCTCCATGAAGCACCCAAAATAATGCTAGCCGCTTGCACTGTTTTAGCAATACTTTGTGCGGCTTGGGGATTTATGGCAAACGCCTTTGCATCATTTATGCATGTAAGTCAAGTCATTCAAATTAGTGAGATATTAAGTTCTACAACTTTGATTTTCGTTTTTGTCCTCTTTCTTGGGGGATTTCCAGTCTATCTATATTATTATAAAATGGATAGCATCTCGGGAGCGTTCAAAAAAGCAACTACTCCACTAATCAATGCTGCAGCCAATGGATACTACCTCGATCAGTTCTATGATAGAATCATCGCCGGAGGCGTCGCTAAGTTTTCTCATGGACTTCGTTTTCTTGAAACAACATTTTTCGAGAAGATTCCTTACTTTGTTTCTATAGGTGCTACAAGTTTCACAAGTTCAGTTCATTCATTCTTTGACATTGTCGTTTCTAAGATTCTATACATTCTGCGTGACAGATGGTTACCCGAGGAGGAACGAAACAAAGAGGTAATTGAAGGTTCGTTACCATCATACCTCGTTGTGTTTCTCATAGGAGTGATAATTCTTGTAATAATGCTACTGATGACTATATGGATGTGATAATGAAAATGGAAGTTCTTCTGATTATACTTGTTCTTTTCACCATAACAATTCCCACAACCTATTTTGCAGAAAGGAAACACAGAGGTTCAGGAGGAGTCATTTTATCGCTGGTGGCGATGGTCAGTCTCATCCTTATCCTATCAATTATCCCTATTATTCTAAATCCAGCCAATAATCATCGTTATGTAGAAACATACTATTGGATTCCTGAAATCAACGCATCCTTTTCTCTCTTCTTAGATGGGATTAGCCTCTCTCTTGCAAGTGTTGCTCTCATCATTATTGCCGCTGTATCAGCATATTCACACGACTATATGCAAGATCGAAAAAATCCGGGTCAGTTTTATGCACTTACAACGCTCTTATCCTTGGGACTCATGGGGATTTTCATCACATCAAATCTCTTACTATTCTACTTTTTCTGGGAGCTCATTCTCATTCCCTCATATTTCATAATTGGAGAATGGGGCAGTCATGATTCCTATGGTATAGCATTCAAGTTTATCATCATAACACACGCAGGAGCTGTCCTTGTCCTTCTTGGAATTGGATCGGCATTTGTTGAAACTGGCAGTCTCAATATATTCCAAGTCCAGTCAATTCTGACTACTATGCAATCTGGGATCACCATTTGGATGCTCATTGCCTTGACAATTGGCTTTGCAGTCAAGCTTGCAGTGGTTCCAGCACACATTTGGCTTCCCGACACCTATTCTGAAGCCCCAGCCCCAATGTCAGCTCTTTTAGGGGGAGTAATGACAACAGCAGGAGCGTATGGAATCTTACGTTTGTCACTAGGTATGGTTTATTCTACTCTGAATTCGATAGTTCTCAAATTATCATTCATCCATATATTAGCCATATTTGGCGTTGCTTCTGCATTATTTGGTTCTCTTTTAGCTATCTCAGAAAAAGACGTCAATAGGCTTCTTGCTTATTCAAGTATCTCTCACATGGGATATGTTGTTTTTGGCTTGTCACTTTTCCCAAATCCACTTGCGATAATTGCAGTTGTACTCCATCTTCTGAATCACGGATTAAGTAAAGGTCTATTCTTTCTATCAACTGGAGAGATTGTTAAACAGACTGGAACAAGAATCATGGATGATATTAGCGGAGTGAGTTCACAGATGCCCATAACCAGTACAGGTGCTGCTATTGCAGCACTGAGCATCGGTGGTGTTCCGCCTTTTGCTTGCTTTATCAGTGAGTTTTTCATTTTCATAAGTGCATTTCAGGTAGTGGGTTTGGATAGTTTCTATCTTGTTCCTATTATACTAATGTTGAGCGTTAATGTATTTTCACTTGCATATTCCACTAGGTTTGTAGGCAGTGTTCTTTTGGGGCCAGTGAAAAATGACCAGCTTCATGAGAAATCGAAAATAATGATGGTAGTCGCCCTAATTCTTGTTTCGATAATAATCATAATTGGGTTCCTACCGACAATCTTCACGAAATTCATTGCGCTTGTGAGTTTTTAAAATTGAGGGAGTAAAATGATCGATATAACTGACGTTCTTTGGGTACCGGCCATCTTCATCCTAATGGGACTTCTTACCATCCCCATTGTCAGAATAATACGTACTCAAAATAAGAGACGTGAACCACTGCTCGTAGGATGGTTGCTTCTAGTCTTTTTCATCTGTTTTGTTTTTATTGCTAGACTTTCATTCAAGTACTTCAATTTAGAACCAGTGGTGCCCTTCATCAACATAAACCTCTCAGGTGAGGGATTGTTAATCTTCTCAAGCAGTTTCCTAGTTGATGCATTGTCAATTTACATTATGATAATGTTCATTGGAATAGGTGTGGTCATCGCACTACACACAGCATTAACTGTTAGAGATGAGGAACAGACTTCAGAAAGATACTACGCACTTATGATTATAGTTCTTGGTTGTCTTATAGGGGCCGCTTTAGCGGGAGATTTACTGACACTCTTCATTTTTTGGGAAGCATCCTCTGCTGGTGCAGCGTTTCTTATGCTCTACAGAAAGAGCCCACGGTCAGTTCATGCTACTTTGAAGTTCATGGTTATGATCATCATAGGGTCAAGCTTCATTGTCTATGGACTATCATTATTGTTCAGTATTGCTGGAACGCTGAATTACTGGGAAGTGAAAAACGTACTCGTCTCTTTCGATGATAAAGCGCTTCTTCTTGTCGCATTTGCCTTTATAGGAGGAGGTTATGCTATTGAGGCGGCAATAGTCCCATTTCATCTATGGTTGCCAGATGCATACACAGAAGCACCTGCGTCATCATCTGCCTTTCTGTCTGGATTAATAGACCAAGGGAGCTACTACATTCTTTTGAGGGTCCTCATCTATATATTGACTCCAAATCAGGTAATTGACTGGACAACAACTATCGCAATCTTCGCACTCATTACTATGGTCGTCGGAAATCTTCGTGCTCTGATGGAAAAGAATGTCAAACGTCTCATTGCTTATGTTTGTATAGCTGATGTCGGTTACAACCTCATCGCCATTAGCAGTATGACATCTCTTGGAGTCATGGCAAATCTGTATTTCTTCCTAGTAGGAGGCATCACAACAGCTTTGGCATTCATGGCTGTAGGAATCCTAAACAGATTCGGACTTCATAGCTTAGATGACTTCAATGGAGTAGGTAAAACTGCGCCTTGGACCAGTTTTGGATTAGTATTTGGAATGCTTTCATTTGCTGGAATCCCACCCTTTGCAGGTTTC
>JBHLRC010000053.1:0-20445 GCA_048882965.1 Candidatus Thorarchaeota archaeon | reverse complement strand
GAATCCTGTCCCAAACTGGACCTGGCTGACAGCCAATATCTTGGTGTTCTCATCTACCTGTTCACTAAATGAGTCCAAAGAAACCGCACCTTCTTCGGATTTGACAACCCTGAGCTCGAATCCGTACAACTTGCTTGCATTTTGCCATGGTACATAATTAGCAGGAAATTCCAGATCACAAATCACCACATTCGACTTGGATGGATACTCGACGCTATGCGCCATGGAGTTAATCCCTGCACTAGTACTTGTGACAAATGCATACTGACTATAATCTCCCCCAAGAAGCAAGGCAAGCTTTTGCCTAATCTCTTTGAACTTTGCTAATGTATCCTCAAACTTTCCAATTGCTTGTGCTCTATTATCGAGGTGCTTTTTCATTGCATTGAAGGTATCTAATGGTGGAATACCTGTTGAAGCATTGTTCAGGTAGGTCATCTCTTTTAGAGTGGGCCACTGCTCAGAAATGAAGTCTGGATCAATCGATTCCTTCATAATGACTCTTTCGAAAGGCTTCTTATTGATAAAGCCTACTGCGAATACAATCCCCCCAAGATTTAAGACCAGTATGAACACCGTAAATTCTGGAGAGGCGTTTGTCCGTGTTCCGCAGGATGACCGGGCGCTCGAAAGACCCGGAAGAAGAAAAAGAGTCCTCAGTGGAGTTAAGAGAATCTCCCGGTACCAAGGTTGAGGAGCCTGTAGAGACTGACCCGACTCCTGCGCCTATGGGGACTCTTGTTGCATCTGCTCAAGATGTCAGCTTCGATCCGAGAACAACAGCGGAGCATGCAAAGCGTGCCAGCATTAAACCACAAAGTGCTGCTGAGATTGTTCCCGGTCGTGTTCTCAAACGTGACGAATTGGGTAGGGTACATATCAAGATAGTATTCTATGGGCCTTCTCTCTCTGGGAAGACCACTGCTCTTAGATGGTTGTTTGGCAATGTTCGATCACTAGCAAAGGGAAAGCTTGTTGAAATCTCAGATGATCTAGGTCGAACTACTTTCTTTGACTTTGTTCCGGTTTCTGCAAGTGATAGAATCGTGTTTGATGTTTTTACAGTCGCTGGACAAAGACGTCATGCCAGTCAGAGGATTAAGGTTCTCAGAGACTGCGATGGTATAATCTTCATGGCCGATTCAACCCCCGAGCAGATGAACGAGAATCTTGCTTCGATACAAGAATTGAGGATTGCACTAGGAACAGACAGGATGGCCACACTCCCCATAATTGTTGCTTTGAACAAGCGGGATCTCCCGAATGCACTACCCATCGACTATATGGTGCAGATGCTTGATCTCGAAGGTTATCCCGTTTTCGACACAATTGCCACCGAAGGTACTAATCTTCTGAGGATGTTCCAGCGTGTTCTTCGCGATGCATTGATTTTCAAAGTTGGTATCTAATTTTTTATCGGAGAGCATCCCCCATCAAATCTCTCGACCGAAAAGATGAAAAATGTCTCAGCATCACCCGAGCCTGCGGTTTACACCGTCACATAGCTCCGTGGTGTAGTGGTCCAGCATCGGTGGTTCTGGCCCACCGGACCTAGGTTCAAATCCTGGCGGAGCTACCATCTCTTCTACTCATTCAACTAATGAGAAGAATTATCAAATCAATATTCATAGTGGCCTTAAGACAAATGAAATGAAGGCCACTATAATGGGGATCCGTAGATATAGGCTCGCCGCCATTCTCTTTATTATTAGTCTACTCTCTATTATGATAACTCCCGCCAGTTCTAGTCAAGAAGGAGATATGGATGGACCTCCCACAATCAGATATGCGGAACATATGTGGCATCATGACTGCTCGAACACTTCCGGTTTTGAACTAAATAATAGTGTGGATGTCAGCTGGCATCATGGATGGGCTCCTATTAGTGGTCCTATCCTTTGTGACGGAGAAAGAATTTCTCTATTTACTGGTCCTTATGATGGTCCTGATTACATTTGGTATGGTCCCCTTTACATATACAAACTTCCACATAATTTCACACTTGGAGAATTCCACTCATTTGAAATTGATTTCGAAGTTGACAACACAGAAGAAATTAGTCGCGAATGCAGCGTGTATATTCTTCTCATTGACTCAATGTATAAACCGCTTCTTGCATTTCATTGGACTGATAACTGGGAAGATGCCTATCTCATCGGGTATAGTACAATATTCTGGACTTTCTCACAAACGAAGATCGAATACAGTTCAAATCCAATCTATAACCGAACACTCAGGTATCACTCTAACATTACCTATGATGATGAAGTGGGCATGCAATTCTCTATGCCCACCATGGAAAACCATCACCTCTATACCCCCTCAGATGAAGACTTACTCAGACAAATCTCTCATATTGTTCTCATGTATGGCGGTCACACATCTGATATTCCTACTCGAACTTACTTGCACAGCATAACTCTTGAGTATGACTTACCTGTAGCAACCTCACTTCAATCTCCAACCACCAATGAAACAAACCCACTTGATTCGAATGCGGATATTCAGCTCTCCTCGGTCGCAACTTGGAGTGTGAGTCTTTTTTCTGCTGCTATAATCATAGTTCTCAGTAGTTTAATCATTAAAGATTCTCGAAAGTTTAACTAATACACCTAGATGCTAGTTTTTGATTACCCCTCCCCTTGTTTTTTGACAGGATTGTTGCTTTTTCGCTCATTAGAGCATACTTCATTATATCGAGTCGAAAAATAGAAAAAAATATCGAAAATTAATCCAGTTGTGAGATTTATGCAGAACCTAAAGGTTTTTTAGAGAACTAACCTTCATTTCGGATGGAGAACGAATCCGCAGGTTATGCTCATTTCGAGTTTCCTGTTAACGGTCTGCGTCCCTCCCGGCGGAGAAGACAGGTGCGGATTCTCTCCATATTCTCTATTTCTACCAATTCACTACTCATGACAATCTTCATATCAAGGTCCAGTACCACCAACTGACGGAAGTGTGATTCATGGAAAAGGTAGAGCTTGGCTGGGATGAGTTCTGGGCTGAGATCTTCAGGGTGCGACATCGTCGAGCAATCCAGGGGATTGAGCAGTTCGATAAACTTCTAATTGACTTCGCCGTTGAAACGCTAGGTCTCAAGAAAGGTCACACTGTTCTAGATATCGCGTGTGGGGCAGGAGATCACTCAATATTATTTGCTAAGAGAGGTTTCCAAGTCACTGCCTTTGATATAGCGAATTCTCTGATTGAGGCAGCTAAGGTAAGAGCGACCGAAGAGAAGGTCGGCATCAATTTCTTTTCAGGCGACATGCGTGAGATGTCCTTTGAATCACAGTTCAATGCAGCAGTTCTTCTCAGTCACAGCTTTGGATTCTTTGATCACGAGGTTAACAAGCGTGTGCTTAAGCACACCTATGATGCTTTAAAGACAAATGGCTGCTTATTGCTTGACCTCATGAATCCCTATAACCTGCCACGGTTCCAGAAGATATGGACTCAGATTGAGGGTGGTTTCCTCCTTAATGAACCACATGTTCTTGATGCTCCAGCAGGTCTGTTAACAGGAAGACCTGCAATATTCATCGACACCGAGAATGACAGAATCGTGTTGATGGACCAGGATGCTCTATCAAACAATGACATCCGGATGTATACTGCTCATGAGATCCGAGAGATGCTTGAGGAGATAGGTTTCAGTAAAGTAGAATTCTATGGGGAACATTGTCTACCAAGATTGCCATACGCTGCCAACTCGGAGCGTATGGTGGTCATCGCGCATCGGTAGTGTCGTATACTTTATGGAGGCAGGAGTGATTACGAGGAAGAAATTTACAATTGGATCATTAATTCTCCAATCAATAGTCCTACTGACTTTTGCATCATTCTTTTTCTACATGTACATTTCACAAGGTCTGTATCCTTCAGGATTAGCCTTCACTCCGACTGCGTATTTTCTTGTGATGGGGCTGTTAAGTATCTGGTTAGCTAGCCGATATTACCTTCGGACAATCCAAAAACAGAATCTGATAATATGGGCTACACTTCACATCTTTGGTTCATTGTATATTTTCTTCACGATTCTGTATCTATCCAGTATACATGCATCACTCCCTCAAAACGGTTTAATCTATTCACTGTTTCCTTTGATTTTCTATATCATCCCACCAGTGTTTGTCGTAGTATCTGTACTCAGGGAACAGACATGACGAAATACTTTTAATATTCCACTCGCGAGGTCGCGCAAGCCACCAGTGAGACCGCTGGTGACCCCAACGAGTTCTCTCGTGTGATAATAGACTGTTGGGAATATGCTATCGTACAATATCACGAGGAACACAAACTGAATAATAAGGAGAATTCCTGATGGTTAAGATAAAAGAGCCAGATGCAATCAAGAGACTGATTCGCTCTGACGATTATGAACACAAGCGAATCATATCAATCAGTGCGCATATTGACCATGGCAAGACCACGACCACAGACTATCTAATGCGTCGTGCTGGTCTGATGTCCGACGCAGCAGCTGGACAAGCGTTGATGACTGACTCTGATGAAGAGGAACAGGAGCGAGGTATCACCATCTTCACATCTGTCGTGCTTCTCAACTTCGAGGTCGATGGTGAGGAATATCTCGTACAGCTGTCTGACACACCTGGACACTTGTCATTCACAGGTGAGGTTTCCCGAGCTCTGCGTGCTAGCGATGGCGCTGTCATTCTAGTTGATGCACTGGAAGGAGTAATGACACAGACTGAAACCAACATACGTCTGGCGGTTGGTGGAGAGGCATGCAAGCCTGTATTATTCGTGAACAAAGTGGACCGGTTAATCAATGAGCTGAAACTTCCACCCCAGAAGGTCTACGAACGTATTGACATCATTATTGCTAAAGTCAACCAGCTTATCAAAAAGGTGGCCCCTGAGGGATACGGGAAGGACTGGCGAGTCAATTTCCAGGATGGGAGTGTTGCCATTGGGAGTGCTAAGACTGGTTGGGCTTTCACGATGAAGACTCTTGAGAAGAAGGATATCAAACCCACAGTTGTGTTTGAAAAATATAATGAAGGTGACGAGAAGTGGCTCAGAGAGAACCTCCCTTTGGATGATGCACTTCTTGAGATGATTGTGAAACATCTGCCTGATCCTAAAAAGGCTCAACAATACAAGATTCCCAGAATCTGGAAAGGAGATCTTGACAGCCCTGAAGGCAAGGCGCTTCTGAACGTGGATCCAAACGGACCATTGGTTGGTATGATTACCAAAATCTTTGTTGACCCGAAGAGCAAAAGACCCACTCTGATTGGGCGAGTCTTCTCTGGTACCATAAAGTCTGGCCAAGAGATCCAACTAGTCAATATGAAACAGAATGCCAAAGTCAAGAGACTCGGTGTCCAAGAGATTACTGACATCTTAGACATGGATGAGGTTCCTGCAGGTAACCTGTTTTCAGTCTTCGGTTTCATGTGTCCCAGTGGTGAGTCCTTTGTTGAACCCGGTTCTGAAACCAAGGGCTTTGAAGCTATTGAGTATGTCAGTGAGCCTGTCGTCAGCCGAAGCATCAAACCAATTGACCCACAAGAGATTGCCAAACTTGGTGAGGTTGTATCAAAGTGGATTATGGCTGATCCCACTGCACGTTTCTTTCATGACAAGGAGTCTGGTGAATACCGACTTGATGGTATCGATCCTCTTCAGATTGAGATTCTCACAAAGCGAATTAATGAACAGGTCAAAATCAAAGTATCCGAGCCAATCATTGTATACCGTGAAAAGATGACTGAGAGAGGTGACGAGTTTCATACCAAATCACCAAACGGTCATAACAGGATTCGGATGTACTTGGAGCCACTTGATGAGAAGACAGTGGATCTCATCAGAAAGAAGAGGATTACAGCTGATATGCCCTCTCGAGAGCGTGCTCAAATTCTTCGAGATGAAGCTGGTTGGGATGCAAAGGAAGCTCGAAAGATCCTTGACATCTATCAATCATCAATGCTTGTTGATGCCATGAGTGGTGTACAGAGATTCGACCGTATTTTCTCATACCTACAAACAACATTCAGAGAGTTTATTGAAGGTGGTCCAATCGCTAGGGAACCTGTGATGGGTGTGAAGGTAGTCCTTACTGATGCCACGGTACACACGGATCCGGCACACACTGGTTACAGCGAAGTCGCAACCATGGTTAGTGCAGGTCTTAACATGGGATTCCTCACTGGTATACCCGGCCTTTACGAACCAGTTCTCAATACTGACATCAAGACACCTCCTGATACTCAAGGTGCTGTCATCAAAGTGCTGACCGGTCACAGAGGACAGATTATCACAATTGAGGGCGAGGAAGATGTGGTTGCTGTCAAGGGGACGCTTCCTACAGCAGAAACTATCGGAATTGCTGATGAATTCAGGAGTGCAACTGCTGGCAGAAGCTTCTTTGGTTATGAATTTCGAGGTTTCGAACCAGTTCCCAGCAACCTCCAGGAAGAGATAATTCTTGAAATCCGTAAGCGTAAGGATATGCCTCAAGAGATGCCTAATCTAGGCTCTTGGAACAGATGGATCTACAAACGGACCTAGAGCGGTTCAAAGATACAAGGGGTAGTACTACTGCTCCTTGCCTTCATTTTTATTTTGAAGCAAATTCTTCAGAGGATAGACTTTTGACCCACCTAGTACGCTAGTCAAGTGATTGAGATGGCATTAGACCCTATTGACCTTCTAGAGAAGCTTGTTTCTTTTGATACAAGAAACGATGATGATACACGCCCCACAAAGGAGTGCCCCGAATACATAAACAGCATCTTAGATGACCTTGGTTTCCACACCGAACTTTTGGAGTATAATGGATACTATACCACGCTTGCTCGTCGTGGACAAGGTGAGTTCAAGATTCTCTTCTTAGCTCACTTTGATGTTGTACCATTTGGAGATGGATGGAACTCGGACCCGTTGAAGCTTGAAATTGATGGTGACAGGGCTTATGGCAGAGGAACTTGTGATAACAAGGGTAACATTGTGTCACTACTACTGTTCGCAGAGAGACTGGTTGAATCTGATTTCCCCTGTATGGTCATGATTGCCACATCCGGCGATGAAGAAATAGGTGGTCGACAAGGTGCTGGAGAGCTTAAGGAATACCTGAAGAAGCAGGGTCTTTTTCCCGACTATGTTGTTATTGCAGATGGAAACGGGCAAGATATTATTCATCGAAGAAGAAACATTCTCCCAACACTGATTAAAGTGAAGGAACGATTAGAGACAATCAAAGGTAGGAAGGACACTGTAAAGGTGAAGACCGAAACGTATGGCAGTAACACACGCCACAGTGCTTACTTGCGGTTTGGTGTTGATAAACATGCTATGATTGCTGCGTCGAAATATCTTGATCTTCATCCCCAAACAGTAGTTGAAACCGTCCGTGGTTCATTTCTAAAACGGAATGTGGTACCGGACTGGATTGAGATGGATGTCATCCATCCAGATGATTCTGGCAAAGAACTGACCTATGATGCAGCATTAACCGATTTGATGAGAGTAATTCTCCCGATAACACGTGTCGCGTTTCCAACTGCTTATTCTGATATGGGAACTAACATCTGTCCTAACGTTTTGTCCAAAGAGAATGATTTGTGGTCTTTAATGATTGATATCCGCTCAATGACAAATGATGGTGAAGCAGTCCAGTCTGCATTTGAAACTTCTCTGAAAGGTAAGGTTGATCTCTTCTCTCTCACAGTTCATGCAGGTGTTGGTTACGTAGACTGTGATTCTGAGTCACAACTGATTAAAGCAGCACGCTGGGCGCTTGAGAAAGAGGGAATATCCTATAGAATCATTGAAGGCTTTGGGGCATCTGATTCCCGTTTCTTTGCAGGAGAAGGTGCTGACCTCTTTGATTTTGGACCCATAGGTGATAATGTTCATGGAGCCAATGAATGGGTATCAATAGAGTCTCTCAAAGAGGATGCTGAGTTTTTCAACACTTTGATTGATGTGCTTCTAAGGAAACCAGGTTCAATCTAAAATAGTAGTCACATGCTATGTATCTATGTGAATCCTATCTTTCAATGGGAGATATGGCTACTACCAGCTTTTCGTCACCAAAGGTATACTCTTCTTGGAACTCTCCTGAGGGTTTTTTCGCCTGTTTCAATTCTGTAGCTAGTGTTTCTTCTGAGATATATGCCTCATGAACCTCCACTGCTTCAGCCATCAGCTGACTCGATTCAAACTGAACTCTTATCCTGTCGTTTACGTTGAGATCAGCTGATTTTCTCAGGTTTTGAACACGCCTCACGAATTCACGTGCCAAGCCCTCAAGCTTCAATTCATGTGTCAGCTCGGTTGTCAATGCAGCAAGATACGATCCTTCTGAAGCAGTCGAGAATCCTTCTTTAGCCTGAACAATGACCTCAACTTCCTCTGGCAAAATCTCAAACTTATCACCATTCAAAGAAACTTCTATTGAATCCCCATTTTGAAGCGTTGCTGCTGTTTTTCGTGGATCTAGTTTCAATATTGCTTCTCTCAGTTCCGGGAAGCGGGAACCATATTTTTGACCTAACTGTCTTGGAAGTGGCTTGAGTTGATAGCTAACGACTTCTGCTGTGACGTCTAACAAGCGAACGCTTTTGACATTTAGTTCATTGGCTATTAGGTTTGTATATTTTGAAACAACATCACGTTCACTATCCGATCCAACAGCGAATGCAATTTCAGAAAGTGGTTGCCGAAGCTTGATGTTGGCTTGATTTCTTGCCGCGTGACCTAGTGATACTAATCGAAGTATGAACGCCATGTCATTATTGAGTTCTTCATCAATCGAATCACTCTGAGGCCAATCACAAAGATGTACACTCTCAGGTGCATCTAATTCTATGTTTTGCGTTAGATTCTGATGCATCACTTCGGATACAAATGGTACGAAAGGTGCGAGAAGCCTTGAGAGAGTCACAAGAACCTGATACAAGGTGTCATATGCCGCATTCTTGTCTTCATCAACCGCCTTACTCTCACCTGTTTCTGCCCAGAAACGTCTACGACTTCGTCTCAGATACCAATTACTTAGATGGTCGATGAACCGATCTATAGCCGCCGTCGCCATATGTGGTTCATAGGAATTCAATGAATCTGTTACTTCTTGTATGGTCTCATTCATCCTTGAAAGAATCCATTTGTCCAATAGGCTTCTGGAGAGTTTATGATCACTTTTAGGGGACCAACTGTCAATGATTGCATAAGTGACAAAAAATGAGTACACATTCCATAATGGTATGAGAAATTGCCGCCTTATCTCATCTGCTCGATGATACCCAAAGGCTAGATCTTTTTCAGGTTTATGAGAACAGTAGACCCACCTCATTACATCTACTCCCATTGTATCAGCAGCATCATTGAACTCCACCATATTGCCCCAAGATTTGTGCATTGGCTGTCCATCCTCTGCAACCAAAGTGGCATAAGTAAAGACCTCTCTAAATGGTGCTTTACGTTCAAGAATCGTACTCATTGCTAGAAGACTGTAGAACCAATTCCTGAATTGTCCTGGAAAACTCTCACTGATGAGGTCTGCTGGGAACCACTTCTTCCAATAGTTTCTGTCAGAGTTATATCTCATTGTACTCATAGCAACGATACCTGCATCCAACCAGGGATTGCCAACATCAGGAATTCGCTTCATTTTCTCCTTGCACTTGCTACACTCTATCTCAACCTCATCTATGAATGGTCGATGAGGTGAATGACCTTCGAACTTGTCCCATCCAGAAACAGCTCTTTTCTTTAATTCCTCCCGACTGCCTATTACATCAAAATTACCACAATGTGAGCATTCCCATATTGGTAGGGCAAGACCCCAATACCTTTTCTTGGAAATCATCCAGTCATCCATGTTTCGTAGCCAATCTAACTCTCTCTCTTTTCCAAATGATGGATACCAAGTGGTTTCCTCATTTACCACTTCCATGATCTGATACCTAAGGTTCCTCTGTTTCTGCTCTTCTGTCACATCTTCATAGGGAATGTCCAGTTTTGTTCCCATGGAAATGAACCATTCGTCTACTAATCGAAAGACCAACTCTTCCTGGCATCTCCAACAGACCGGATATCTATGGGTATAGTCCTCAATCTTGTACGCCACGCCTTTTTCCTTTAGATTGTCAAATATCAATGGAGCGACATCCTTCACATTCATACCTGACAACCAATCAAATCCATCTATGAAGAAACCATTTTCTGTAAGTGGTGCAATTACAGCAAGGTCCTCCTCTTTAGAGAGTTCAAAGTCCTCTGCTCCACATCCTGGAGCTATGTGTACGATTCCAGTACCTTCTTCTTCCCCGACCTCATCCCAAACAACCACCTTGTGATTTCCAGCAACTCCATGGTCCTTTTGAGCTGGGAACTCATCAAACGGTCCGTGGTATATCCATCCTTCCATATCTAGTCCAAGAAGTTCTTCCGCAACTTCATAGTTACCCTTCAACATATGCAGAGTTTTACTACTGAGGTATAGGATTTCATCACCTTGCTTTACCTTTGCATAAGTTAAATCTGGACCAACTGCGGCAGCTACATTACTACTTAATGTCCAAGGGGTTGTTGTCCAAACAAGGAGACTTTCATTCGGTCGGTCCACTAGTGGAAATCTCAATGTTATACTCGGATGTGTCAGCTCGCGGTATCCCTCCGTGACAATCTCGTGCTGACTAATACCTGTTCCACAACGAGCACACCAAGGCATCACATCCCTTCCCTTGTATATCCATCCTCTGTCATGACATGATTTTAGCACGGACCAGATTGTATAGTTGTTTTCATTGGAGAGGGTGAAGTATGATCCTCCAATTTCCGAAGTGCCCAATTTTCCTACAAGTTGTTCGACTGTATCTGTAACCGGTCCATTTACGCCTTCTATCGTCATGGTGGTTAGTGGATCTTTCCCTAGTCCATCGTGTAACTTTTGTAGAGTTTCTAGATTATCCCAGTCCATCCAATAGCCTAGTCGTATGCTTTGTTCCGTTTGTACTGAGGCGTATTTCAATACACGTTGCTTGCATAATATAATGAACTTCTCTAGCCCATATTCCTCGATATCTTGCTTACCCTTGAAACCTAAATCGCGTTCTACATTGACCTCAACCCACAATCCTTGACAGTCAAAACCGTTCTGATATCGAGTATGATAACCTTGCATACCTTTGAAACGATGGTAAAGATCTTTGTAGGTACGACCCCATCCATGATGAACACCCATAGGATTGTTTGCTGTGATAGGGCCATCAAGAAACGACCACATTGGCCCCTTAGCTCTTAGTTTCTTCAATTTCTCAAAGGTTTGCGATTTCTCCCATAACTTGATTATTTCCTTTTCCTGTGTAACGAAGTCAACTTGATTGGATACTGGTTTGAACATCTTCATCACCAACCTCGGAATAGATAACATCTGTAAATTTCAAATGCAACATGGCAATTCCATTTGGAACTAAGTCGCCTCACAAAATGTTTTGAATAGCATTCAAAAAATCGGGCAAGCATGTAATCAGAGCATGGACTACAATTACTTTCACATGGATTAGTGAATTTGGCAATCCATCCTTTCTCACCTATTAGCTCTCTGAAATCTCATTCTGACTCAGTTAAAAATCTTAGGCTAGCAATATTTGACCATTAGGAGGTCCGACCAATGTTTAATTGAAACTTCTAAACCTCCAGTAATGAAGTGTTTGCTATGAGTGCACTGGAAGAAAGAACTCTTGACAAACTTGCTGATATGATTTACAACATCCTCTGGCAGGATCTCCTTCAAGTTTGGAAAGCAATTAGAACCAAAATGGATGTTGAAGGTGCAGATGCTGTCAAGGCTGCTTTTGAGGGGGCTGCTGAACGATTTGTCAAAGGACCATTCGAAAACCACCTTGAAGTTCGATGGGGAATGGATCTCTGTGTTCACTGCAATGATGACAATATAGAGAAGAATGGTATTGCCTACGTAGAATCCAGTGGAGACGGAGTTGAGTTCAATCAGTGTTTAAACTGTAGGATTGGAATTTTGTACAGGCTCGTGAAAGCAAAAGCTACTATGGACACCTACACCATTGGTCTTGGTGATCCAGAACAGTTCAATGGAATGTCAATTTACTGGAACGCTCTTGTCCCTGAAGAAATGGAGAAATTCCTACCTTCTTACGAGATTGTTGATGGTGAGGGTCAATGGGTGGGTACTATTTCTTTTGATGATGCATTCAATGTGAGATATCTCCCCTTTTCCGCCATGACCGAGTCGACACCTCGCGATTCTGAACAACCATGGACAACAGAGCTTCCTGGTGCTGTGAAACAAACTGTTGATGCTTTCCTTGAAGAGGCAAGATATCAGGTTGAAGTTGCTCTTGTACTGAAGTAATTATGGTGAGGATTTTGGGTGAAAAATTAGTGAGGGATAAAATCCCTGATATAATCCGTGAAAATGGTGGAAATCCCAATGTGAGGATTGCTGGACCTGATGAGCTAGATGTTTTACTGCGTGAGAAGATTGTTGAAGAGGCCAAGGAGTTTCTTTTTACTGGTGATACTGAAGAGCTTGTTGATATTCAGGAAGCCATTGATGCACTTCTCAAACTTAGGAAGGCAGACCCTGCACTCATCGAAATCCAACGTCATTCAAAACTTCTTGCTCGTGGGGGCTTTACCGAAGGCTATGTACTTGCTACAGATGATGACGATTAGAAAAAAGCTCACTCTACATATTCGGAAACTTCGGATTAAACTTATATTGTGATTTCTGGCCCACCGTGCTCGTGTATACCACCCTGTTCAGTGGTGGTTCCATTTGGTAATGGAGTGAATAATTATGACTACTGAAGATATTCAAAGAATTCCCAAAGAGCCCGTCAAGCATGAAGATGGTGGGCCAATCTCAAGGTATCGAGTAGAGAGATACCCTGTCAAGGAACTTCCCTATGACACTGAATCAATATGTCCTGAGTGTTTCCTGACAGACGACAAAGTCCATGTGATCAAGGCTACACTATATGAAGAAGATGGCAAAGTCATGTACAAGAAAACTTGCGAGGAACATGGCGAGTTTGTTGATGTTTATTGGGGCGATGTTGAGATGTTCAAGAAAGCTCAGAGCTGGTGGTACAAATCAGTTGGACTTGACAATCCTAGAACAGAAACTGTGAAAGGATGCCCTGAAGACTGTGGTCAATGTCCTGAGCATAAGTCACACACAGCCCTTGCACTATTAGATGTGACCAACCGATGCAATCTACGTTGCCCGATCTGTTTCGCAGTTGCAGCTGAAGGTGGAACTGTCTATGAGCCAGAACCTGAGGAGGTTTTGGAGATGATGAGGAACCTCCGAAGTAACCTTCCTGTTCCCGCTCCCGCCATTCAATTTGCTGGGGGTGAACCAACTGTGAGCAAGAATCTCCCACAATATATCAAGTGGGCAAAGGAGCTTGGATTCAGACATGTACAGATTGCGAGTAATGCAATCAGGATTGGCAAGAGTAAGGATTACCTCCAGGAGCTACGTGATGCAGGTCTTTCGACTATCTACATGCAGTTTGATGGTATTACAGAAAGTCCTTACCTTGAAGCCCGAGGTACGAACCTCCTTCCTCTCAAGAAACAGGCTATCGAAAACGCACGAGAGGTCGGAATGGAATCCCTTGTTCTGGTTCCAACAGTTGTGAGGGGTGTTAATGATGACCAACTTGGCGGGATTATTGAATTTGCAGTTGAAAACCGTGATGTGATCCGCTGTGTAAACTTCCAACCAGTCAGTATTACTGGTCGTATTGACTACGCCGCCCGTAACAGGATGCGAATCACCATTCCTGATTGTATTCATCTGATTGAGGAACAAACAGGTGGCAAAATCCCAGCAACAGAGTGGTACCCCGTACCATCAATGATGCCCGTTGGAAGAGCGCTTGGTCTCATCAAAGGTGGACCTGACCTCGAGCTTAGCTCGCATTTTGCCTGTGGAATGGCTACTTTCATCTATATTGACGATGATGGAGATTACAGGCCGATCACTGACCTGATTGATGTTGATAAGTTCCTAGAACTTCTTGAGGAAATTGCAAATCTCTTTGCTAATGAAGCACGAGGAGCAAGCACCAGAGCCAAGGCCAAACTTGCAGCAGGAGCTCGTCACATCAAGAAGAAGGGACTCATTAAGGACTTATTGAGTGCATTCTTGAATCGTGGTGATTACGACTCACTGGCTAAGCTTATGCGTCGAATTATCATGCTTGGAATGATGCACTTTCAAGATCCATACAACTTCGATCTTGAACGAGTCCAACACTGTGACATCAACTATGCAGTACCTGATGGTAGAATCATTCCCTTCTGCACAATGAACACCATTCACAGGTCTCGAGTAGAAGAAAAATTCTCGAAGCCAATTGAGGAATGGAGAAAGGGGCATAAGCCCACTCAAGTGGAAGAAGAGAGTATCTCTACACCATACAAAGGTGAGTAAAGGACTATTTTGATAGGCAGGATTGCCCATCAGGGAACCTGCCTTTCTCTCTCTTTCTAATCTAAGTTTTCACTATTGTGAACTGCTGCACTTTAATCGGCAAATTTGGGTGTTTTTCTTGGAAAGAGGACAATATTTTACTATGCACAGAATTCATTTCCACAGCCTCTAGAGCGCGGTTATTTTGTGAATTTTCACAGTACCAAAACAAACTTTAATAAGTAATGAAACGTCTTAACAACAGTCTAAGTAGGATGTTTCGTGTTAAATCGTGTTAAAGTAAAAAAGAAAGGCGAGCGTGTGGGCTAGTTTTTCGTTACATGCCCTCAATTACGAAACTCCCCCCTCCTACCACGATTCCCATATGCTCGCCACCCTCTTCTATCTCTTCCAAAATGGTTTCAACTTGTTCTGCATTATGAAGAATACCGATCCCATTCTGGTCCTCTTGAATGTGTCAATCTCCTTTCTTAGCTTCTTTTCATCTTCTGGAGCAAGCTTCTTCTTGCTCAGAACACTTAGAAGAGGTTTGTAGTATCTCTCCTCCCAGTCCTCATGAGGTATCCTGATCTGTCCTCGTAATCGATACTCATATTTCTTGATGATCTTTATCTTTTGTTCAAGACCTGCATCCTCGTCATGCACTACAAGAAAACCGTCTTTTGAGAGAAGCTTTTTCCAATCTCGAATCCCCTTCTCAAAGCCTACCACGAAAATCGAACCCTCTGCCCAAACGATATCGTAGGTGTCACTGACACGGTTGAGGTCAAGCATTGATCCCTGTTTTACAGAAATTCTATGTGAGAGTCCCAAGTCCTTTACTCTTTTTCGAAGTGCAACAAGTGCAGGAATGTCGATATCAATAGCTGTGATTTGCCCATTGCACATCTTCGCCAGCTCGATTGTTTGTAATCCCGACCCACATCCAATGTCTAAGATTGAAGGGTTGTCCATTGATGGAAGCATCTTGAACGCGGCTCTCGTGAATTCTAGCAGATTGGCTCGCAACCTGTCGCGAATCTCCTGGTGCGACATATTAGACTCTCCGTCTCATCTGTAAGATTGGGAAGAAACTGCTATCTAATTAAGATGATTAAAGTAAGAACCGTGCCAGCAGAAACCTTAAATCCTATACATTCACAATTGTTAACAAGTATGTTGATTCTATACCTGACCGGATTCGGAGTTGTCCTTTCAGTACTATTCTATGTCTACAGTGGACACTTAGCTAAGCATAGACCAGGTATTTCTAGTGGGGCTTCTGAGAAGACTGGACGTGACATGTGGGTCGCAACACTTCTCGATTGTGACTTCGAACCAGCTAAGGTCAGATTTGGTCCAGCGAAGATTATCCCTGCTGGTCATGTTCTAAATCACTCAGAACATAAGGAAAACTTTGCTCACCACATGGAGAATAAGTAAACTTCGTAATCCACATGGAATTCTTAATTAACCATTAATTGGATTGTCAATTAGTGGATGTCCATGCAAAGTAAACACACACTTGATGTGATCCAGGTCGATGCTTTTACCGATAGACCGTTTGGTGGAAACCCTGCAACTGTAGTACTTGGCGCTGACCATGTCAATGATTCGACAATGCACAAGATTGCACGCGAGATGAATGCACGAGAAACTGTGTTTGTATCCAAATCACAGGTTGCTGATTTTAGATTTCGTTATATGACCCCTAAACGTGAGATTGGGTTTTCAGGACACCCGACTATCGCAGCTTTTCACGCCCTTGCAGAAGAGGGATACATCGAACTTGTCAAGGATGTTACCATGGTGAGTCTTGAAACCAACGCTGGTGTCCTTGATGTTGAGATTGTGCGAAACGAATCAACTGGACGTCATGAAATCCAAATCACTCACAAGAAACCTAAGTTCATGGAAACATATGACCCAAAGGACTATGCCGAAGCTCTGGGTCTTTCTCTTGCTGATATCCACTCACCAAATCCTCTCCAAACCGTGAGTACTGGAACCCCTCATCTCATGATGCCTGTTTCAACAAGTAGGTCTCTAGATAGAATCAAACCAAACTGGGATCGACTAAAGGAGCTGCAGGCTGACTCTGATTATGTTTCTCTTAGTGTCTTTACAAGGGATACCCGTGAACCGACCTCTGATGCTCAAGTTCGTCACTTTGGACCTGCAGTCGGTATCTACGAAGATCCAGTGTCTGGTTCTGCCGCAGGCAGTCTAGGAAGTTACCTGATAAGATATGGTATCATGGAAGTAACATATCCTGTGACGAGTATAGTCATCGAACAGGGGCATTATCTTGATCGGCCTGGAAAGATTTTCGTTGAAGTTCGTGGGGACCCGGATAATATTGAACAGGTCAAAGTTAGTGGTACTGGAGTCACTGTGATGAAAGGTACACTTCAGTTCTAGCCATTAGGTTTGAGTCTTGCTTACCTCCAAAGACTTATCTCATTACCAAAAATCGCTACTTAAGTGAGGTCCAATGCTGGATACAATGGTTAATGCTCTTGATTCATTTTCAGAGAGAGATGTTTCTTTTGCAGACATTCGACTCGAGGATCGTAGTGGCACAAACTTCTTTGTGACGAATGGTGCCCTTCGTTCATTCAACAGAACATCCAAGGCTGGAGCAGTTGCTCGAGCATTAGTTGGTGAGTGTTGGGGAACTGCATCTTCTTCTATGCCTCTCTCAGAAAAGGGATATCTAGACCTTCTTGAGAAAGCCACTAAAATGGCAAGAGCATGTTTGAAATATTCGAGAAGAGAAATTGATCTCTCTAGAATAGCTGGGATAGAGAAGACAATCTGGCAGAAGGTCAAGGAAGATCCGAGTAATGTGTCCGCCGAAGAGAAGATTGAGTTGGTCACGGATCTTGATAAGGCCATACAGATTGATGAGAAGATTGTTACCTCAACTTCTGTGTATCAGGACGCACACAGAATATACAGATTGGTCAACACTGTTGGATCAAAGCTAGAATGGGACGAGTTTCGAGTTCGAGTTTGGGCCCAGGCACTTGCAAGGGAAGGTAATAATCTCCAGACTGACTATAAAGTTCATGATGGTACTGCTGGCTTTGAGTTGGCTAGGAGCGTTGATCCTGTGGAATTTGGGTCCGAAGCTGCCAAGGGTGCAATCGAACTCCTTTCTGCCGAGAAACCACCATCAGGTAAGCTCACTACAGTGATAGATGGCAATATTGCAGGTCTAATAGCTCATGAGGTCTGTGGACATGCTAGCGAAGCAGATGAGGTTGTTAAGGGTCGATCATTCTTAACTGGTCTTGTTGGAAAGAAAATTGGTACTGACTACGTGTCCATGATAGACGATGGAACACTCAAAGGTCCATTGGGAAGTTTCCCCTTTGACTCCGAAGGAACTCCAGCATCACGAAATACAATCATCGAAAAGGGAATTTTCAAGGGATACCTTCATACCCTTGAAACTGCAGTATTGATGGGTGTTTCACCAACAGGTAATGGCAGAGCTCAGGATTATAATCGACGGATTTTCGCTCGGATGACTAACACTTTCTTTGATGTTGGTGATTGGAATGATGAAGAGATAATAGAAGATACGAAGAAGGGTCTGTATATTATCAAAGGTACTTCAGGAATGGAAGATGTTGTAGGCGGTGGAGTTCAGGCTACAGCTCTAAAGGGTTATTTAATCAAAAATGGCGAAAAGACCCAGCTTGTCAGGCGTTTGTCAATAGCGGGGAGTGTTCTTGAGATATTGAAGACTGTGGATGCAGTTGGCAGTAAATTGACCTTTAATGGTGGAAATTGCGGAAAGGGGGAAGAGGATTTCATACCAGTATCATCCGGTGGTCCACACATGCGTGTTGAACTAATGGTAGGAGGTGGTTAAGATGGACCTGGTTTCGACCAATGAAAAGATTCTGCGTCTTGCTGAGAAAGCAGGGGCTACTCAAGCTGAAACATTCGCGATATCAGTAAGGACATCTGGTGTCTATATAGACGATGACATTCCGAAGTTTGGAACATCTCAGACTGAAATGGGATTTGGGCTCAAATTTATAATCAATAAAAAAATTGGCTATACTAGTTCCACATTAACTTTCGAATCGATTGACGATCTAGTTTCTCGTGCCTCCTCGATGGCTAGAATTAGTGATCCTAACCCGAAGTTTGACTCGCTGCCCAGCCCTAAGAAAGTATCAGGTAATCCTGAACGATTCTATGATAAGACAACAGCTCAGATAGACAGCGATTATCTAACTGAGAAGACAATGCAGGTGGTCGAGAGGGCGGCATCTGACACTGTTACTGTCCCTAATGGTACCCTCCGTACAAGTTCTGTGGATTTCCATGTGATGAACTCAATGGGAATTAGTGCCGGATCAAAATCAACTTTGGTCTATGGTTATTTCACAGCGAAATCAGAAACTAATGGGTTAGTAGGTGAGGGTGTCCAGAGGTGCTGGTCCCGTGACATCACTAGTATTGAATTTGACAAGATTGGAGCGAAGCTGCAAGAGCAAGCATTGAACGTCTTACAAGCTAGAGCTTTCTCAGAAAAATGGGAGAATATCGTGGCTGTCATAGCTCCTAGCGAAGGAGCACAACTCCTAGAAAGTTTAATTGGTTCTGCAACTTCTGGAGAGAATATCAATAGGAAATCGAGTCCCTGGACTGATAAGATTGGGGACGTTGTAGCTCATGAAGGTCTGACCATTTTTGATAATGGGATGTCTGAGGCTGGTTTACTCAGTGCGCTGGTTGACGATGAGGGAATGCCGATGCAAAAAACGCTTTTGATTGAGAAGGGTATTCTAAGGTCGTATCTCAATGACAGCTACAATGCGGCTCAATTGGGTCTTAAATCAACAGGTAATGGAATGAGACGCGGAGCTCGAGAAACCCATGGTGCATTTGTTTCTCCTGTGAGCTGTAGAACAACA
Organism: Candidatus Thorarchaeota archaeon; assembly: GCA_048882965.1. GTDB lineage: Archaea > Asgardarchaeota > Thorarchaeia > Thorarchaeales > Thorarchaeaceae > SMTZ1-45. The sequence continues at coordinate 1,068 of JBHLRC010000053.1, read as the reverse complement.
ACACTTGAGATTTCACCATCGTCAAAGTCTGTAGATGATTTAATTGGTGAGATTGACAAAGGCGTGTTCATCGAACACTTTGCTTGGCCACAAGTTGATTCAAGTTCAGGTTCGTTCTCCAACGAGATCCGAAATGCACAGATCATACAAAATGGTGAATTGGTTGGTCAGACTAAACACGCACTCTTAGTAGGAAATTTGTATGAATCTATCAAGAGCGACTTGCGTGTTGCAAACGATCTCGAAGTTCAAGGAATCTCAAATATCGGGGTCAATGGAAGTGTAATCATTCCAACTATTGCGTTTTCAGGAACGGAGCTTGTTGGACAATAAAGATCTAAGTAGTTCCATTATGGGGGATATGTCCTCTGCCCTGATTCTATGAGTCTCAAGCTCAGGAGTAGCATCTCTTCTCCCTCTGACTTGAGTATTTTTTTCATCGGTTCATGGGCGCTTGGAATGTTCTTCTTCAAGTATTGTAAGAATTCGTCTTTCGATCCCATGAGTGATTTATGCATTCCCTCAACATGTGAAATGAGTGTTGGTTCCCATGGCTTTTTACCAAGCTTAGCTTTAGGCATCACCTGCTCAAGAGTCCGAATGACTTCTTCTGCAATCTTTGTGGATTCCTCTACCCGTCTTCTACTAGACACATCGCGTTTTTTCTTTTTCTTCTTTGAAGTTTCTTGAGCCTTGGCTATGAACTCTTTAACCTCTTCAGGGGTCATAGCCGGTTCTTCAATCTCTGCTTCGATCACTAATCGCTTCCATGCTCTCTTACCTTGAAACTCAACTGGTGTGATATATCCCTTGGCTTCCATATCCATTAGGTACTTTCTGAACATGTCCTCTGTGATCAAAGATGTTGGTCCAGACATGACTAGAAACTTCTGAAACAATGCCGCTTCAAACTCAATTATCGCCCAACCAAAAGCACCCACTATACCTATCTCAATCTCTCTCTCCAAGTCATCGGCGTGCAACCCGTAAGTCATCTTGTAAACCCTCTCTCTATATTATCGTTAAAATAACATCATCTAAACATATGAACATATGCGAATTCGATTT
>JBHLRC010000052.1:0-20866 GCA_048882965.1 Candidatus Thorarchaeota archaeon | reverse complement strand
TAGTCGACAATGACCTCAGCCTCAGCATCTAGACCATGAAGCGTTATTCTCTGAGATCCAGGTCCTGGAGCACCATTGTCAAAAATCCCACCGATGGGCTGAATGATACCTAAACCTCCAGTCAGTGGTCCAATAGGCATTGTGAGAATTATGATAAGCGCTATCGGACCAATGCATGAGAGGACAAGGTTCACAACCTTTCTCTTCATTTTCTCTCCATCTCTCATTAATTAGAATGAAAAACTATGAACACAGTGCCCTTTAAGGATTCGGAGAGAAGCGTAGCAAGTATCTAGATAGTAACATCAGTATAATCAAGAACACCAATTTGTGCTGTCATCTTCCATCCGTCTTTCAACCTAGAATAGAATTTACATGTTCGACCAAGCCAATGGTCTTCATTGCCGGATTCATCTCTCCAGAGGGTGTCAATGTCGACAACTGCAAAGGCGCCATCGCCTTCCTTGGAAATCTCGATTCTTTGGACTGTTCTGACATTGTGTACAAGTTCATGTGTATCAAATAGATCCTGCCAAAGCCTTCCCCATCGTTCAGCATTAAAACGACCCCATGGAAAGACCCACTTCATTGGATCATGAGTATGCGAATCAGGAGGCCAAGGCCAGATCATATCTGGATGAAATATAGTGAGCAGCAGGTTGACATCCTTCGTATTCCAAGCCCGACTCTCTCTGTCGACGATCTCTTCAATCTCAGCGACAACTGATTCCATTGTATTCACCAAGGTATTTCTGTTGAGTTTATCGCACCTTAAAAGACCATGTGGAAAATGAAGTCTTGGAGGAGTTAGTCAGCTTTAGCTTCATAGATTCAGATTATTTCTATCATCGAATGTAAACATCATGTCTAAAATGAAGGATGAAGGGAGAAGAAGATGAGATGAGGGCTGACTGAATAGTCCGCCCTCCACCTTTTTCCTACATTATAGCCGCCATTAGGGCTTTCTGTGCGTGCATTCTGTTGCCCGCTTCATCAAAGGCAATGCTCTGAGGTCCATCAATTACTTCATCAGTGACTTCCATGCCACGATCTGCAGGAAGACAGTGCATGTAGATTGCTTTTGATGTCAAGTCCATCTTGGCCTGATCACAAATCCACGACTTATTATTGCGTGCGTATTCTAGAGCCAGTTTCTTGTCTGGCTCAGATGGACCACCCCATGGACCGGGCAATGCTGCCCTGGCGGTCCAGCTCTTAGGATAGACCACATGGGCTCCCTCAAATGCCTCTTCCATGTTGTCAGTTTCCTCGAAACTTCCACCAAATCGGTCAGCATTCTCCTTGCAATATTCGATTATTTTGTCATCAACCTCAAATCCCTTTGGTCGTGCGAAGACAACATCCATCCCCATCTTGGTAGCACTCAGAATGCAGCTCTGCGGCACAGCGAGCGGTTTGAGACCCTCGCTAAAAGCCCAAGACATGACATACTTCTTGCCCTGAAACTTACCAACATGCTCATCCACGGCTTGAATGTCTGCCAAGGCTTGACATGGGTGATACACATCGTCCTCCATATTTATCACAGGAATTTTGGCCCATTTTGCAAACTCCTGTAGTGTGCGATGACCTCGTCCGTATTGCCATTTAGCAGCGTCTCCATAAAGCCTGATAGCAATCGCATCGCCCATTTCATCGAGCACTCGTGCAACATCCGCAATTCTCTCAGTCTTGTATGCCTCTTCATCCTCTGGGAGCGCAGGAACATAGATATCCTGAGGAGATAGGAAGTGCGCATGACCTCCTAACTGTGTCATACCTCCCTCGAAGCTATTCCTTGTCCGTAGTGACCTATTGAAGAAAATCATGAAAAGTGTTCTATCTCGAAGTATATCCGAAGTAGATACTCTGCCTTTGTACTTCTTCTTCAGATCCTTTGCGGCATCTATCAGTGTCTTAAGATCTTCTTGTGACCATGACTGGGTTTCTAGCCAGTCTTTACCCTTGAATATGCCAACATATGATGTCATGATTAATCACACTGAGTAGTTGAAATCTGTAGTAGGATAAAAGATTGCCCCTTTCTAGTGTTTCACTTCACACTAGTGTTTCACCTCTTTTTTCGAAATATATATCTCGCAATGAATAGAAACATACTAGGGGTTTGGTAGTCGTTGGCAAATAATAGTAAACGTGAGCGTTCAGTCAAAGGTCAAAAAGTAGATGATTTGATAAAAATGCTCATGGTTGTATCTCTCATTATTATAGTGAGTGGAACAGCCTTCATCCTTGCTCCATCGCAACAAGAGCTCCCCATATTTGATTCTCTTTCGCCATCAAATGTTCTTCCGAGTCAAGACTCCTTTTGGGTGAATGTAGGAAATCTATCAATCAGTGCTCGCATAAGTTGTTACGTTACAGACACTCATAGAAGTGACAGTTTCGAGGTGACCCTCAATCTTCGCATAAACAATACAGGACCATCTAATATTGTGGACTTTCATCCGGTGAAACTCTCGATTTTCAATGATGACAACTGGCACTACTTCACCTTTGGTCTCGTTCCGTCAACCAATAGGACAATAGAGGCACTCTCAAATGTTTCACTCCTCTATGAAGGGGATAGGATCTTAGATACGATAGAAGGCATAGCAGAGTCTGGATATGTTATAGCCTATGGACGTGTGTTGATATCTTTCAGTGGCTATGAAACAATCATAACTACATCAACTTATGAGCATGTCTTCCCGATTGAATGATTTGGACGTAATCTATTCAGGTATACTCTCTTGTTCAACAGCTAATGATGTATCTCTTTTTTTGGAGAGTACATTTTGAAAAGTTAATGCAAACTGGTTTGTCTTGGTCTGTGCTATCCAAGAATATTCAAAATCCCCCCTAAACTTACTCATGAGTATCTTAACGGTGTACAGATCAAGACTTAATGTAGTCTTAGATGGTTGTATTTCAGAAAAGAGAGAGTTCTCAATATCCACAGGGATTCTCGATCCATTAAATGAAAATTGAATTGAGATAGTTTGGGGTGTCGCAGATGGTGAAATTTTCAATTCTGTCTGAGGACTATTCTTGCAGATAAACGACAAGAGGTTTACAAATAGAAGTTCAAGGAATTCATCAGCCATGATGTGAATACTCTCTGACAGAGGAGTATATTCCTCTTCGAAACAATCAGAACCATAGAGATTCTTTGTAATTTCTAGGGAAGCCTTGAGTGATTCTGAAAGATTTATAGGACTTAGTACTACATCCTCCTTTTCTTTCAGTTTGATAAGCGCTGCTACTTGCCTGTTGATTTGACCTGTTTCTCTGCCAATCTCGATAGCGGCTTCAGCAAGATCAACGATTTTCTGTTCTCGCTGAGAGCTGGTTGATATCATTTCGAGGTAGAGCATCATGCTTTGAAGAAGGTTGCCTATCTTATGACCCCAAACATTGAGGTAGAACTCACTCTCTTCCCTTGTTTCCTCAAGCTGTTTTGTTCGTTTGCTGACAAGGTCCATCAAATTCCTTCTAGGCTCAATGACTGAAGATGTTACAATCACAGCTGCAATTAGAAATAGACCTGCAACGAATACCGAGTACCACACAAGCTCCATCAGCTGAAATGGATTCGTTTGAGATGCGAATAGTATCACAGCGAGAAACCAAAGACACAATGCTAATGCTGAAGAAAGGTCGATTCTATTCCTGTCAATTCTCCAAGCTAGGAAATATTTGACTATTGCAAAGAGCATGCTAGATGGGACGAAGATGAGAAAAAACCAAGCGACTGGAGAAAACCCAGAGATTCCTGCACCGATGGGAGTAGTAACAAACACAGGTTCAGGACTAAAGAAGAACAATAGAGCGACAGCTGGAACCACCAAACCACCCCACGTGATGAGTGAATAAAGCTGTCGCTTTGTTATCTCGGAATACGTTCTTAGTGAGCCAAATAACACGGATGGACCTAAAACCAATCCCAAGGCAATGACTATAGTACGATTTCTATCTCTATCTGCAAAGGGTGAAAGCGGGGCGAATGCAGCATTTGTTAGAAGATATAGAAAGCCATCTAACAGCAGGTTTATCGCCAGAAATAGTAGTACCAAATCTCTGAATTGCCGTTCAAGAGTAAATTGAGCCAAAGAGTACGAGAAGATGATCCCAGACATTATTGTTCCTAAAGGCATTAGAATTGCAATCCAGAAGCTCATCTGAGAAGACTCGATTTCTATGTATGGAATTCCTGATAATGTGAGTACAATACTAGCAATGATAACCATTAGAAAAAAAACTACAATGATGTAGTCCCCAAATGTCAGTTTTCTTTTGGTGCTCATTGCTTAACCACTCACATACAGAAAAGATGGTTATTATGTGTCTCGTAGCAAACCAGTTGTTATATTTTATAGTAAATGGTCAAGTGTGATGATTCTGTGTTTCTTTGCATTAGAACCCCCTAATTAGGAATATATGCTGAGTTGTACACAGGAAAGTGGTTGCTGTGAAATGGAGGACCAATTGGAACTGATGGTGAAGTATCTAGTCCACCTTCAGTTCTACTCGGAAGAAGAAGATGTCTTGTACAGTCGAGATAAAAAACATCGTTTATCAATAAAGGGCATTGGTCCTATTGTATTAGCATTTGAGGATGTTTTCAAACGTCACATTCATCTCATTAAACGAAAGGAATTCCATAAATTCCTGAGAGAAGTGTCAAGGATAGTTCCGTTTAATGTTGAACAGGTTTTGCTTGAGTTCAATGACAGTGTTCGTGAGATTGGAAGTCATAATCTAACTGATGAGCTCTCAGCAAATTTCCTAATAGGGCCAATACGATCAGCCTTACAAACAAGGGAATTCGAAGCATGTATGTATAACATTAGACGAAAAGCTATAGAGCGATTAGGAAGGGAAGATGCAAAAAAGATTGTTGATCAACGGATTTCCCAGTTTTATTCCACTAACGAATTCTCAGTAGCGATACTCCACAACTTAGCCTTATTGAATCTACTAACCTCGCTGTTCGGAAATGAGGAGGTGCAAGATAGAGTTCAATTGATCGTCAAACAGCTAAGCGAAGAACTGGTAACTAAATTATCTAGTTGAAATTGCGATTCTATGTAATTGAGATGACACAAGAAGGTCTATCTGTGCTATCTCAAATCAAAATGATGGAGATGTTTCATTGAGGAAGGAATCTGTTGGTATTGTAGCCGTCATTCTTGCAATTATCGTAGTTATCGCAATCATTATTTTAGGACCTTGGCCTCGAGGATACAATCCTTACTACAATCCACAGGAGAGCTTACCACACATCGCGGCACCTACAGAGATTCCGGGGGAATATGTCAATGATACGATTGTAGGAAACCTAAGCATGAGTGTGTCTGGTTCCTTCTATACTATAATCCCGCATAATAGCCCAGCAACTTTTGAGTTTACCATTGATATATTTGTGAATAACACTGGAGTCACATCTGTGAGTGACTTTCATGTAGTGAAGGTCACAGTTTTCAACGAGAACGCCACACCAATCTATACATTTGGAGTAGTCCCGGACAGCAATTTCACTATAGCTGGATCTTCTACTTGGACAAACGAATATCAGAGTGATCGAGATATGGTAGAAATTCCAGCTGACTTTTTGTGGGCCCAGTATGCATTTGCCAGGGTTCTTCTCACCTATTATGGTAACGCCGGGTTAGTCCTGACAACGCCTCTCACTGAGTTCTGGCATGCGATTGAATAGCAATCTGTTCTACGAGAAGTCTCTGTGATCCTCAGTCACCTCAAGATGTTTTGCTGAGATGGATTGGAAAAATAGAATTCGAGCAGAGAGCGCCGCCAGGAATAGTGGGGTAAGGAGTTAAAGTGTTGAGTTCATTGAATTTTAAGTGAATAACTCAAACTGTCGGTTGCCTCTGCTCTGAAGTATTGGATGAATACTGAAAATATGTAATCGAGTAACACAGGGTCAAATATTCAATTCATCAACTCGTTTAAAGAACTCTCGAGTGAGAAATGCTCTATACTTGAAACCACCCCAACCTGAATCCTCCATCAATTGAGCGATTTTTCCAGTGAGTTGCTCCCGCGGCAACACAGTGACATCAAAGATTTCTCTAGTGTCGATAGGTTTCATCAATCCATCAATGGGTTTTGCCAGAAATACAAGAGAGCGCCAGTTGAGTGTTCGATCTGTACAAACAATCTTCAATCGTAGGTCAAGCACAAATCGTGTCAATTCTACGGTTAACCCAGTTTCTTCATGCATCTCCCTTATCGCTGCTTTTTCCAAGGATTCATCAGGAAAAGCACCACCTGAAGGTGCACGATAAATGCCAGTTCTTGCGTATTGCGGTTTTTGTATCACAACGAATTGACCATCATTCCTGCGAATGAAACAGGTAATATCATGAAGTCGACCTTTTGATTCAGTCCTTTTAACCATAGTACACTCGAAATCAAGAAAATCTGCGACGAATTCATGGATAACTGGCTCACCGTATTTTTCAATTAGAGCTGCAACTTCTTCTTCCTTGATATCGTTCAGTGAACTCGCCAAGAGAAAGCCACATGAATAAGGCATAAAGGTTATGGGACAACAACCTTATGACAAAATGGTTCTATATAATTTACACTTTATTTGGGGATGTGGTTCATGGAGAAGAAGGTAGGGTCTGTATTAGTCAAGACCTTCATGGGTGACATCACAGATCTCTCAGTAGATGCCATCGCAAATGCAGCAAATTCCGACCTTTGGATGGGTTCAGGGGTTGCAGGTGCGATCAAGGCTAAAGGGGGACGTCAAATCGAAGATGAAGCGCTCTCAATGGGTCCAATTAAACCAGGACAAGCAGTTATGACAACAGCAGGTGCACTTCCATCAAAATATGTCATTCATTGTGCAGGAATGCCTCCGGGAGGAAGGGCAACACATTGGAATGTACTGTCTTCAGTACAATCAGCCCTTAAAATTGCCTCTGACAATAATCTAGCCTCCTTAGCTTTCCCAGCTATAGGAGCAGGAGTAGGAGGTCTCTCAAAGGAACAGTCTGCCAAAGCCATAGTTGAGGGGATATATCTCTTTAGCCGCAATTCAGGATCAGTCAAGGAAATTACCCTTGTGGGCTTGAACAAGGACGTAAGTGACTGCTTCTACAAAGCAATCAAAGAGTATGAGGAGTAATTGAATTGAGTAGTTGGATGCTTGGAACCCTCCTTGTTTCTGTGGAACTCGGAGATGTCGACGATTCGAAAATGGACCTTGTGGTGAAGACTAAAGATATAGCATTAGGAGCAGAGGGAGTAAGTTTCAATGTTAAAGAAGGGAGTAATGCAGAGGAAACTCTGTATTGGCCAGGAATATCACTTAGTGATTCCGATAGACGTTCAATGATTTATGCAGCTACATTAGAAGCTCTGGAAAAAGCGCGAGATAAGAGAGCAAACCGGGTTGGGTTCTTCACAATGGGATTTGAGGTGTCTCGTGTTCCCAGCTGGGAAGTTGCTGAAGAGATTGTCAAAGCAATTGTGAATCATTCAAAAACGGAAAATAGCCTACACTCGGTATCTCTCATTGCAGGTTCACCAATACAGGTGAGTTCGTTTCAATTTGCGCTCAATAATATCGCAACGATTGTTCACGAATGATCTACATCTTGAGTCTCCGACGTGCTGCATCTGCAGATGACACCAATGGATCCCACGTATCACAAATAGCAGGGGCGTAGCAGTTCTCGAATTCAAAGAGATCAACAGCGTCTATGTCCTGTTGTATCCCTAGCGTGATGACGTTGAGCCGCATGGCTGCATCCTCTACTCCTACCAGCTGACCACCTACTAGCTTTCCAGTCTCTTTGTTGTAGAACGTCTTCAACTTCAATTCTTTACCACCAATGTAATACGGAGGTTTGGTGCTTCCCTTCATAGAACCCTTGACAAGTGGAATCTCGTAACGTTTCGCCAGGTCTTCTGTGAAACCAGTACTGGCAATCTCAAGACCGAAGAGTTTCGTTACCTTAGCACCCACAATACCCGGGAATTTTACGTCACCTCCAGCGGCATTGATACCAGCTACTCGAGCCTGACGAACAGCTACAGTCCCAAGTCCTCCAACTAAGGGATTTCGAGTTATGAACTCGAAATTCTCAGCACAATCACCGCATGCATAGACTTGATCAAGATTAGTCATCATCTTCTCATTGGTCTTTATACCACGGGTCGTTCCAATCTCAACTCCTATTTTCTCCGCAAGATTAGTGACGGGTCTAACACCAGTAGCAACAACTACAAAATCTGCGGGAATTTCAGAAACCTCTTCAGTTTCTCGATTCTGTATAACAACGGACTCTGGAGAGTCCTTTCCTTTAATCTCCTGAGCAGCAGTGTTGGTGAGAATCTTGAGGCTATGATCTTGACAATGTTCCTCCACTATTGAAGCCATATCACCATCCACCATTGCCAGAAGAATATGCGGTAAGAATTCAACAACTGTAACATCCAATCCTCGTTCATGGAAAGCTTCAGCTGCTTCCATTCCAACTAGGCCACCTCCGATGACAACAGCAGTCTTTGATTTGGCAACTTCCACAGACAATGCTTTTGCATCATCGATAGTACGAAGACCATAGACTTGTTTCTTGTCAAGACCCTTGATTGGCGGGTCTGCATTAACTGCACCAGTAGCGAATATCAAGGCGTCATAATTCTGGTGTCCTTCTTCACCATCATCTAAGAAGGTGATATCGTTCGACTGATGATCAATATCAGTCACCGGGACTCCGAGATGCGTGTTAATTCTGAGAGCCCCCCAATTGTCCGGTTGCATCAGTACTAAATCTTCGAAAGCACCTACCTTGCCCGAGATAGTATAGGGAAGCCCACATCGAGAGTATTGTGAGTATTGCTCAGTGTTGTAAATGGATATCTCGACCTTTCTGTTGTATTTGCGTGCTTGGAGAGCCGCAGTGGCACCAGCAGCACCACATCCAATTACTACAATGTGTTCAACCATTTTGCTCAAACCTCACGAATACATTCCCACCAATGACACGCCTTACTTTAGGCTATCGGTGGAGAAACCACCCAGGTTCCGATAAAAGGATTGGTGTAAACACAAGCTGGGCAGGACACCAGATTTTCTCTTTTATATGTAAGATGCAAGTTGTGTGCATTATAGTAGAGAGTGACCTATAATGTCATCATCAAACGAGATAGCAAGTCCATCCAGACCAATGTCTATTTCTTTTATTTTGGAATAGATTACTCGTCTTCTGGATATTCCTCTTCATCCACAACATCGCTGCAAGATTCCGGTCTCTCAGACACATCCACTGGGTCTTCTTCGTTTTCTTAGGAAGAATCAGTCTGGTCATCTTCTCCTTCAAAGGATTTTTCGACCTCATCGGGAGAGTTTTGCAAATCATCTTCACCTTCATCCTGGATTGTTTCAACTACATCTTCAGCTTCAGCTTCAGATGCTGCTTCCTCAGCGGTTGGAAGTAACTTCTTTCCATCTTCTTGATCAGCCACGAACTTTTCTATTTGTGTTTTCCGAGTGAAGTAAAGGGCTATTATGACCGCAAGTGAGAAGGCAGCCCCAATCATGGTAATGGTGGTTTGCCAAGTGCTCGAACTGTCACCCAGCAATTGTTGCCAAGTCACAACCAGAAAAGCAAGTCCTGCAATGTTCATGATGAAAGACTTGACTGGAGTACCGACCTTCGTAATCTCAGTCACGTCAGTATCGACCATTGCGGCTGCGATCACACCAGCATTATACTGAGTCGATTTTGTCTTCTTAGCTAGCGTCTTTACATCAGTAGATTTCTTTTTACCCATCCATCTGAGAGCATCTGGAACTTTTGACGCAAGTAATTCAGCATAAGCACGTTTCCCTTCCTCTTGGCCAATGTTGCATTTCTTACACATATCCAATTTCTTGTTCCATTTGCGTTTGCATTGTGGACATTTGTCTACCTGCCAAGCGTCTGGTGCGGCTTCGCGAATTCTCTGTCGAACAATATATTCACTAACACCACTGTCTTCTCGTCCTTCCTTCTTGGATTTCTTCATTCTATCAAGCATAGAGAATAGGAGTGGTAATGCACCCAACACCGTAAGATTGGGTAAAGATCGTAATTCTGATGCTTTTTTGTGAATGCCCCTGAGTTTGTAAGCCGTCTTTAGACCTTCCCACAGACTATTGAACCCAGATGCTACACCATAGACCGCAGTCACAGTAGCTATTGATGTAGCTATTCCAGTGACCGATGTAATCACATCAATGGGGGTTGAAGGGATTCTAAAAGAGAATCTATGTTTCAAGGTATTAATAGTCGTATTTCCATCAACAGTGTACTTGAATTTAATTTCAGCCTCGAATATTCCTGTAACAAGTTTTATGGGACCCGCATTTAGCCAATCTGAGAAAGGCAGCGGAACAGGATTTGGAAGTGAGGTAGTTGTATTTGCTGGAATCTCGAACCAAGTTTCGTTTGTTCCTGCTTCCTTAATCGGTATCGGAATTACTGGAAATCCTTGATAATAGAAAGTGAGGCTTCCAGACAAGTTTAATGGCTGGGTCCATATATTTGTAATATCCATATCCAGGTACATTGGGTCTTCCATGTTGACTGGCATGGCATGGGTTAGATTGTAATCGAGAAAATTCATTCCATCGAGGGTAACTAACACAGATAGCTTCGTATCCGCTATGGGATCACTGGGGTCAGCATTAGCCGTAGTGATGTTTCCGGACACCATAACCAAGAACAGAGTAACAAATCCTATGAATAACAACCGCGAAGTGGTGTGACGCATGGTACTAAATCATCTCCGATAACAACCCTTGGAATTCGATTGTCGTTTCAGAACTGAAAAGGGTTGTTGGGACTAATGTGAACTTGTTGGCGTTGTGGGTTCCTTCGTTCCACGAATCATATCAGCAACTTTTCGTGCAACTGCGGCAAAGCCTTCACTTTTTCTCATAACTCCCTTTGCACCAACTTCAGCAGCTTGTTTTGCAGCCTCAGGATCAAAATAAGCTGTAAGAAGGTGGATATTCTTAACACCCATTTCAGACAGTTTCTTTGTACATTCTATACCGTTCATCATGGGCATCTTCATATCCATTAAGACAATATCTGGAGGTTTTCCATCTTGAAGAAGATTGGATGCAGTGTCAATAGCTTTCGAACCTGTTGATGCCACAAAGAGCTCGAAGTCATCCAGAAAACGTTGTAGATAAACAAGCATGACCTCATGGATGGCGGGTTCATCATCCACAATGAGTATTCTAAAGGTCATGTTCATCCCCTTGTTCAATCGGGTACAAGTGCACTATTTTCTAATGCCTTAATAATCGTGTATTATATGACTTATCACGAAGTTATTTATCCCGGAGAATAAGGAAATCATTTCGAGGTAACCGCGTTGACGTTTGAAAGGATGCCCCTCGAGATATGGTTTGATGAGTACCAATTCGAAGTCGATTGTGACATAGGAGAAAGTGGGACTAAATTCCTCAAGGTGAAAGAGCTTGACATTGATCTTAATGATGTAGAGTTACGATATGGATACCATTTAGGCCATCCAACCCTAAGAAAAGTGATAGCAAAACAGTACAAGGACAGGTCGTCTGAAAACATAGCAGTCACAACGGGAGCAAGTGAAGCGAACTTCGCCATCATTGCTCATCTTGTTAGTCCAAAGGACCATATCATTGTAGAGCATCCAACATACCCATCACTGTATCAGGTAGCGCGGTCTCTCGGTAGAGACCTCACGCTTTTCAAACTGGACTGGAAAAACGAGTTCAGGCCGGACTTTGACAAACTTAGAAAACTAATCAAACCAAATACCAAGTTGATATCACTCACTCATCCTAACAATCCGACAGGCTCTGTTATCTCCAAGTCAGAGTTGAAAGAGGCAATTGAGATTGCAGAGGAGGTAGGAGCATACCTGATGGTGGATGAAACCTATCGGGATCTCATGTTTGAACAACCTCCACCACTAGCAGCAACAATGAGTCCTTCAGCCATCAGTCTAACAAGCATGTCTAAGACTTGGGGATTACCTGGTATCAGGATTGGCTGGGCAGTGGCTGATAAACCTATCATCGATGCAATACGGGCAGTACGGGAACAAGTCACCATATGTAACTCATCAGTGGGAGAAGTTATTGCAAGAGAGGTACTTCGAAAAAGAGATGAGATATTACCAATCATTCGGAAGGCTGTAATATCTAACTTCAAGATTGTAGAAGAATGGATGGATTCTCAGAAATGGCTTGAGTGGATTGCTCCACATAGTGGCGTAGTGGGTGCACCTCGACTCGCAAAAGGAGGGAGTACTGATGAGCTCTGTAAGCTTCTTGTTACAAAGTATAGAACCTTCACAGTACCGGGTTCAAGGATGGAACTCGAAGGTCATTTCAGACTAGGATTTGGTGGAGAACATGAAGAGCTCATTGCAGGTCTTGAGCAACTCAGCAAGGCTTTGAAGGAGTTGTATTCCTAAGTAAAGTGTGGAGTTCATTAATGTCAGACAGAACGCATCTATGGATGCGTGCTACCTTTGCAGGATGTGAGTGACTCAATAGAAGCACAGGATTATGCGTGGACTTCAATCTCCGATTTGACTGTTGAATCTCGTGGAGTCAATGTTAGATTCAGTGTGATTGAGAAAGGACCACCTCGATATGTCACAGCAAGAGCCACAGGACGAGATCATCTGATTAGTGAGTTTCTAGTGGGTGATGAGTCTGCTATAATCACACTCACTCTCTGGAATGAGGATATTGATGAGATAAACACTGGAAAGACATACGAGCTACTAAATGGTTACATTAACATCTATGATGAATGCATGAGCTTGTCTAAGGGAAGATGGGGAAGTATCCGAGTATCTGAATCAAAGATCCTTCAAGTTAATGGTACTATAGATATGAGTAGACCCTTTATGGGTAGACCCAAACGTAGGAAACGAGAACGCTCTAGTACTGGACGTTCATTTCAAGGAACTCCGGGAAGAGAATCAAAGGGATACTGCTCACGGAAGGGCTTTTGAGGCTGTTCTTGTATGACTTTTTCGTGCGAATGTCATGAAAGTACAACCTGGTGATGATGAAGTCCCATTCCCACTTTTTATAGTAAAAGGAAAACTCAGACTATGTGGACTCGATGATCAATCAATCCTAGAAGTCCTTCATGAAGTGACTTTGAAATCCATCGATACCAGTGAAGAACTTTTCAACAATGTCTTTGATTCGCTATCTTCCTTCAATCCCGAAATCCAGACTAATTTCAACACACTCGTCAATTATGAAAAAGCAAGAGAACAGAAAAGGAACATCCCTGCAATTATACTAATTCTTGAAGGAGCATCAGCAACTGGCAAGTCTTTGATTGCACTAGAGCTTATGAGAGACCTTGCTGCAACCAGATTCATTAGTACGGATTCTGTGCGTATGGTGTTAAGGGGCATTATGAATAAAGAGGAATATCCAGAGTTGTTCTGTCATACTTATCACGCTTGCAACTATAGACAGGTGGGACCAAAGGAGTTAGATCCAGTTCTTAGAGGATTCCTGGCTCAATGTGAAGTCATTGCGCCACACATTGAAACAATGACAAGAGGTATCATTGCTGAAGGTGCAAATACGGTCATTGAAGGAGTACATGTCATACCAGGTACACTCCAAGATTTGAGTCAGGGAGTTCTTGAAGTCTTAATCAATCCTGAACCAACCACTCACAAAGCAATGTTCACAAGTAAGTATGATTTAGAGAAGTTAACAACGGTTTCTGACGATAGATCAATTAGAGAGAAGGAGTTTGAGGCTACGCTTGCTATTCAGAAATTCATGTTGGAAACAGCTGAAAAGGCAGGTACAGCAGTTGTGGAATTGAAGGAATATGAGGAAGCTAGAAGATTGATTTCCGCACTAATCATATCAAAAATTGAGGGGCTCTTGAAGGAGGCATGACAGCACTATGAGTTGGAAGAGTGATTCACTCGATAAGTTGTTCAATCCCAAATCAATTGCAGTGGTGGGTGCTTCTGACAAACCTGACAAACTTGGGTCATTAACACTTTTTGCACTTCGTGGCTATGAGGGTGATGTATATCCGGTTAATCCACGCCTTCGGAAGATTGGAAACGCAAGGTGTTATCCATCTATTGATGAAATTGGAGATCAAGTGGACTTGGCAATTATTGCCCTTGGTCCTCAACATATTCTACCTACACTATCCGAATGTGCAAACGTTGGAGTTCAAGGAGCAATAGTCTTCTCTGCAGGGTTCAAGGAGCTTGGAGGAATTGGAAAGCAACACCAGCGGAAAGTGAAGGAAGTGGCGGATGCGGCCCACATCGCAGTAATTGGTCCAAACTGCTTAGGTGCAGGAAATTGCAATATCAACCTTAATGCAACCTTCTTTCCGCATCCAACTCCTATGAAGGGAGGTTCTGTTGCGTTGGTGAGCCAGAGTGGAGGGGTCACTGGCTTGATGATATACCGAGCTGCAGATTCTGATCTGGGGGTTTCCAAGTTTGCAAGTGTTGGGAATAGAGTGAACATTGACTTTCATGATATGTTGAGATACCTTAGAGAGGATTCAGACACGGAGGTCATTTGTCTTTTTGTCGAAGGAACAGAGTATGGTCGAGAAATGATGGAGGAGATGAAGAAGACAACTCCAGAGAAACCGGTAATTGTATTCAAAGTAGGAAAGACTCCTGCATCACGGGAAGCAGCCCTAAGTCACACTGGAAGCTTGGCTGGAAATTCTAACCTCTATAGTGCAGCGATAAAACAAGCTGGAGCAATTGAGGTAGGAGGAGTTAGTGAGATGATTGACACAGCACGTATTCTCACGGTCTCCAGGCACAAACCAAGAGGGCAACGAGTAGCAATAGTTACCCACACCTTAGGAATTGCATTGGTAGCTGCTCAAACACTTGAACAAAATGGGATAGACCTTCCACTCCCATCAAATCGAGTTGCGGAGAAGATTCAGTCATTACTGAACATGCCTGTCGAGATACCGATCAAGAATCCAGTAGACCTTCTGGCGCAGGGTTGGGCAAATCCTAAAATCTTTGCAGAAGCCTTCGAACTAATTCTGAATGAAGACCAATTTGATTCAGTAATGATTGTGTTCTCTCCCAACTATCAGGAAGGTATTGGAGGAGGGGTTCCTATCAAAGAAATAATAGAAGCATCATCCAAGGTTTCGAAACCAGTTGTTAGTGTCCTAGCTTCTCCAGATACCAAGAAACCTCCTGGTTATGATTTGCTTGAGGCAGCTGGAATCCCATTCTTCTCGAGTCCTCAAAAAGCAGCACAAGCACTTGCTAATATGCTGAAAGTCACGGAGTAAAAAAAGGGGAACCGCTGCTTTGTGCAGCGGTTTATGAATCACTTACCCGGTACGGTGAGGAGATCGGTTTTAGATTGAGAGAGTCCAGTTGGAACATCACCATTCAATGTGCCATTCATCAGAGCAGCGTAAGCAGCCATGTCAAAATGACCATGACCTGAGAGGTTGAAGACAAGTGTCTTTTGCTCATTCTTCTTCTTGGCCTCTAATGCGATATCGATAGTGGCTTTTATGGCATGAGCCGACTCAGGAGCTGGGATGATGCCTTCTGACTTTGCAAAGAGAACTCCAGCGTTTAACACATCAATCTGGTTGAACGCTTGAGGTGTTATCCTTCCTTCTAGAACAAGGGCGCTGACCGATGGTGCAACTCCATGATATCTGAGACCACCTGCGTGAATTTTGGGAGGAGTGAAGTCAGCGCCCAAAGTATACATTTTTAGTTTTGGAGTAAGCCCTGCTGTGTCACCAAAGTCATAGCGATATTCACCTTTGGTGAGAGATGGACAGGCTATGGGTTCAGCGGCAATGAACTTTGTATCGCGAAATCTATCATTCGCTATCATGGGATAGGACATCCCTGCAAAGTTACTACCTCCTCCAACACAGCCAATGACATAGTCAGGAGTTTCGTCAACACTATCAAGTTGAGCAATTGTTTCCAGACCAATAACAGATTGATGAAGCAAGACAAAGTTAAGAACAGACCCAAGTGTGTACTTTGTATTATCATTGTTCATTGTATCTTCAAGAGCTTCACTAATGGCTATCCCTAGTGTCCCAGGATGATTAGGTTGCTCTTGGTTGATCTTTCGACCAAACTCTGTCAAATCAGAGGGACTAGGTACTATCTTCGCACCATAAGTCCGCATCAGAGTTCCACGGTACTGTTTCTGTTCGTAACTTATTCTAACCATGTAGACCATAGCCTCAAGTCCGAAATAGGCACATGCAAGTGCTACTGCACTGCCCCACTGGCCAGCACCGGTCTCGGTAGCCATCCGTTCGATGCCCTCTTTTTGAGCATAATAGGCTTGAGCAGCTGCGGTGTTCAGCTTGTGGCTACCAGTTGGTGATACATCTTCTCGCTTGAAATAAATCCGGCATGGAGTCTTTAGAGCTTTTTCGAGACCAACTGCTCTCTGGAGAGGAGTGGGTCGTCCTGATCGCATTAGTATCTCTCTCACCTCAACAGGAATAGGGATATTTTTCTCTGTAGAAACCTCTTGCATCACACATTCCTTGGGAAAGAGCGCCAAGAGAGCATCAGGAGAAACAGGCTCTTCAGTAGCCGGGTTTATCGGCGGCGGAAGTGGATTCTTTAGGTATGGTAGGATGTTTAGATACGTCTTTGGGGTATCTTCGATATCCAACTGGATTCTAGCATGTTGTTTCTTCATGTTTCATTCTCCATAAGAGACCGAATCCGAGTGTGGTGCAATCTCCTGACCTGCTGAATGGAGGAAATAGTGGGTCACCTCAAAATGAGTCACATACATATTGACTATTTGATCAGAAGTAGCTGCATCACGAGCTGTACCAAATAGCTCACAGACTAAACGGGTCCCACAGGACCCCAAAGCCATTGGCCAAGGCACACTCGTATCATATCTCCACACTCGGAAACGATTATATTCGCGGATAAACAGACTCTTATAAGCATTACGCATAAATGTTCATTGATGTACGAATATGTACATCCATCATTGGAGTGCCTTTCTGTGTATCCACCGAATCTTTTTTGAAGGAATCACAAAGGACTCTGCCAACAGGTGGCAACAATGAGTAGTTCTCAAAACCAAGACAAGGGAATCGAATGCTCGATGCTTCGAATGCTATTTGATTCTTCGCCACAAGCAGTTCTTGTTATACAGGATGGTAGAGTTGCTTATACAAATTCAGCTCTTGCTCACGCTGTTGGTTTCAAGCCACAGCAGGTTCTTGGTCAGGAGATTGCACAGATAACAGAAGATCTTGAGTTGGAAGATAGAGAGAATGTTGTATCAAGATTCAAAGAGCTGACATTCGGGAAAAAGAATTTTGACAAAGATCGATTTCATTTTATTGATGATAAGGGAGAGAGGCATTTTCTGGAATTTTCAGCTACTGCTCAAAATATCGATGACAAGAAAGTTGTATTTCTTTATGGCATTGATGTTACAAATGATGAACTGTCCAAAGAAACACTAGCTAGGGAACGAAAAGCATACAGTGTTGTTGCAACTGCTGCACTAAGTGCATCAAACGTAGTTGAGTTATGTAATCAAATACTCGAAGGGCTTGTTGAAACTCTTGGATTTCAAGTGGGCACGATTAGACTCTACGAACCCAGTACTGATTCACTGAACTTAGTCGCTTCAGTTGGTCTGGAAGAGGGAGGCACACCCTCCAAAGTCCAACTTGATGACCCCGATTTCCTTGTTGCTCGTACTGGCAGGACCATGTCACCACTCTTTACAGAGGATATCCACAGATCGCCAGAGAGCAAAGACAGGATGAAACGAGCTAGAGAACTGGGTATCCATGCATTGATTTTCTGGCCGATAATAGGTTCTGAACATAATCTGTTAGGCGTGATAAATATCGCAGCTAAGGAACCCAAACCGCTGGAACAAGAACAAAGGACAGTTTTTACATCAATTGCAGGAATGTTCTCGACTATCTTGGAACGTCAGAGAACTGAGGAGGAACTCAAAGAGTTCAGAGATCGATTCACAGCTTTTGCTGACCATATGCCAGGTCCTGTATATATCAAAGATGAGAATTCACAGGTCCTCTTTGTCAATAGGTACATGCGTGAACAAGCTCCCATGGAAACTAGAGATAATTGGGAAGGAAAAAGTAACATAGAGCTCTTCAAAGCAGAGAGAGCGCAAAGGCTCACAGAAGAAGACCAGAGAGTCTTGAAAGAAGGACCAATAGATCGAATCCAAAAGAGTGTACAAGATGGAAATGTTCGAACTTTCCGAACCCACAAATTTCCAATCATCAGAGAAGGAAGATTACCACTAATTGGAGGATTTTCCATTGACATTAGCGAACAAGTGGAAGCTGAAAAACAACGTGAAGAGGCTAGAGCCCGTGCGATATGGATGTCAGACCTGATGGCTCATGATATCAACAATCTACATCAGGGAATAATGTCTAGTCTTGAACTACTGTTGGAAGATGAAGGTTTCCCAGAGCATCTAAAGGGAATAGCGAACAGTGCGTTACATCAAGTAAATCGAAGTGTGTCGCTCATCAATAACGTGAAGAAATTCTCCCTGGTCAATCAGGAGGAACTAGTTCTTGAGAAGACAGACCCAGCGGATGCGCTGACGGCTGCGATTCAAACTGTGAAACAATCATTTCCAAACCGCCAGATCAAGATAACAACTAACTTAGAGTCTGGAAAATACTGTATAATGGCTAATGATTTCCTGCAGGATGTCTTCTACAACTTACTACATAATGCAGTGAAGTTTACATTAATTGATGAGGTTCGAATAGAAGTCAACATAAAACTCGTTGAAGATGGAGCCTTCATTCAATTTAATTTTGAGGACCGGGGACAGGGAATCGATGACCGACTCAAGGAAAATCTCCTTACAGGCATAGATGATCGAGTACATAGAGTGTCGGGAGTTGGACTTACACTGGTTAAGCAAATCATCGATACCTACCACGGAGAAATAATCGTCGAGAATCGTGTTGCAGGCGATTCTGCAAAAGGCACTAGGTTTATTGTCAAACTTCCAAATGGCTGCTAGACTGTATGCCAGATTTCCCAGAATTGTTAAAATACTTGATTGTTTCATTCTTACTGACAAAGGAAGGGTATGCGGTGGAAAAGGACGGCCCCAAGTATGTGCTCAAAATGGTTGCACTCGGTGACGGGGCCGTAGGAAAGACAAGCTGTATCATGAGATACACACAGAATAGTTTTGGTGAGTCCTACAAGGCAACAATCGGGACTAATATTGCTATTAAGGAACTCGAGATTCAACTTCGAAAGGGAGAGTCATCAAAAGCACAAGTTGTCATCTGGGATCTTGCAGGACAGCCTACATACAAAGACCTGAGGTCAAGATACATGGTGGGAGCTTCAATCGCGTTCCTAGTTTTCGATGTGACTCGTCCACCGACATTTCTCAATGTAGGGTCATGGTATGACAATTTCATTGGTGTATCTCCTGATGCAGTTGTCATCTTAGTTGCAAACAAGGTTGACAGGAAAGACCGCGCTGTTCCAACAGAGGCTGGAGAGATGTTCAGTCGTTGGAGAAACCTTGACTATATCGAGACCTCAGCAAAGACTGGAAAAAATGTTGAGCAGATGTTCACAAAGAGCGTTAAAACTGCCATCCAAAAAGAAGAGGTGAGACTTAGCCTGAAACATTAGCTAAGTCTTCTGATCTACTAATTCTAGGGGACAGCTGCATTTGCATAGTCAAGGATAAGGAATGGGTTGATGAACAACAAAAACACCGCAATGACACATATTACAACTGCAACGAATGGGATGGCTGGCAGTTCAATCCGTGAATCATCAGTTGCATCCATCATGTATGTATATCTCAAGACTCGCAGATAGTAACCAAGTGAAAATACCGAGTTTAGGAGACCTATAAGCGCAAGCCACCACATCCCGGCAGTGACCGCACTCATAAATAGTAGAAGTTTTGACCAGAACCCAACAGTAAGTGGCATCCCTGCAAGAGACAGCATCAGGATTGCAAACATACCCGCTGTTACTGGGGCTCTTTTACTCAGCCCCTTAAGGTCATCATAGGTTATCCTCTTAGCGAGTTTGAGCGAGAGAGCCCATATGAGTATGAACGATGCAGTCTTCATCAGTGCATGTGTGAATGCATGGAAAAGCGCAGCTGATACACCCAGGTTATTCGCAGCTGCAATACCAATGAAAAGATAGCCCATCATCGCAATACTGCTGTAGGCAAGCATTCTCATGATATCTTTCTGAGCAAGTGCTAAGACATTACCAATAATCATTGTAAGGATTGATACGCCAACTATGAGAAGGGTCCACTGTGTCTGATACAGGACGAACCCAACGATGAGGATTCTCATCAGAGCACCTACACCAGTCTTCTTTGAGCCACCAGCAAGATATGCTGTAATACTTCCATCTGCACTTGCATATGCATCTGGTACCCATTGCCATCCAGGGAAGACACCCACCTTGAACCCGAATGAAGCTATGAACAGAACGACAGCTAACATCAGGGTATAGGCAGCATTGGGTGTGGGAGCCACGTAGGTGGCTACGATAGCGAGGGAGGTAGAACCTGTCACGCCATAGACAATTGCAATGCCAAACAGCATCAACATCGTAGCAAGTAATCCCATGACGAAATACTTTGTAGCTCCATCAATTGATTCTCGCATGGGTCCCAAGGCAACAAGTATGTATGTTGGAGTTGACATGAGTTCCCATGCCAGAAACAAACCAACGAAGTCTGTCGCCATGACAACCCAAATTGCTCCAGCGAAAGAGATCAACAACG
>JBHLRC010000051.1:0-21038 GCA_048882965.1 Candidatus Thorarchaeota archaeon | reverse complement strand
CAAGTATGTGAGTAGGTCGAAATTTCGTATTAACTCCCTTCATGTTGTTTTCAAATACCCTGTAGAACCTCTGTTTTCTCTTAGATAGTGATAAAAGAAAACTTTTAATATATAAAAATAGTAATTAATCATACATCATATTGATAGATATGATTGAGTAAGGTATGGATGTCGTGGATATGCAAATACCGGGGACAAATATTGATGTATGTCTCAAAATCAATCGCATACATATAGCAGACCCCGCCGTAAATCGTAGGCTGAAATTCGCAGGACGCTCCTTCTCAGATATAATGGAGGAAGTTCAACGGTTTGCATATCTAAGAGGATTCAATGTTCCTCAACCGATCCTTAAGTTCATTTTAAAGAGAATAGGTCTTCCTGACGTTGATGTGATTCCTGGTGAGGATGAGCTGACAAAGGAGGATATTCTAGAACTCTCGAGAGCTTTGAATACTATTGATTCATTAAAGGATGAATTTCTATCTCCTACTGGAACGGGTGGAATCCCTGATGAAATTAAGAGCAATCTGATACATCCGGTTTCAGAACCTGACGCTCCTCCTGTTTCAGATTTGAAGGTTGATACACCTGCTCCACAAGAAACCAGTGTTTGGGATGTACCTCGCAGCGACGAGGTAAAGGAGTTGGTCTACTCCTTCCATGCAGAGAATATTCCCACAAGCACTCCCACTCCAAGAACGCAATCTTCTGAACAAGACAAACCTGTGAAATTCATCTGGGATGATCCTGAAGTTGTTGAAGATTTGCAAGATGTGTCTGAAGAAGAGAAGCTGCAATCTGACGCTGTTTCGGATATATTTGATTTGAAAGTCCTATTTCTTGGTGAAGATGGAGTAGGAGTAAATAGTATACTCTTCGAATCTAACTTGAAACTTGGACAGGATTACTCTTCTCTTGATTTACCCCCGACTAGTTCATTTGGTTATAGTAACATTGTTGAAAGCAACGGCATTAATGTTAGAATTGACGCATGGACATTTCCAAAGAGCATGGAGGCTAAGGTATCTAAGACAGATTTCTATAACGGATCAGGAATCGTGACACTTGTCTACTCTGTTGCCGACAGATGGAGCTTCGACAGTCTTGATTTCTGGATACGTGAGATATCCAACGCATACGTAATTCCTCCGCCAATAATAATTGTAGGAAATAAAACAGATCTTCGTGACCATCCTGTATATGATGAGGAAGATGAATTTGAGGTTCCTGTTTCAACAGACGAAGGTCGTGAGTTTAGTATAAAGGTTGCAAAGAATCTTGGTGAAAACGGGCAATTGCATCCGGTTTTCTTCATTGAAACCTCAACCATAACCGGGACTGGGGTCGCAGACTTGTTGAACAAGATTGTAGACTTTTGGGAAGCCAATGAACGACCAAGCCTACCAGCAACCCAACAACATGCTCCAACACCCTAGCTTTTCTTTATTCATCGTGTTCATCCCGAGATTAGGAACCAGATCATACACCAACACTTAATTAATATACTATAATATTTGATAATATATAATTTCGAGGAACGCCTGGTTGTTGTAAGAATGCAATTTCCCAGAACGAATATTGAGGTGAGTCTCAAGACCAATGGTCTCTATCTTAGAGATCCAGCTACAACTCGGAGAGTACGTATCATTGGTAGGTCGTTCAGAGATGTTATGGAGGATGTGCAACGATTCATCTATATGAGAGGATTCCAAGTTCCTCCATCAATTGTTAAATTCATGTTGAAACGTGAGGGGCTTCCTGAAGTAGACCGGTTTGTTGAGCAGTATGACCTGACAGAGGATGATTTACTTGAGCTTTCTCAAGCACTCAATGCGCTGGATAATCTGACGGATGAATTCCTCTCTCCTTTAGGTGAAGCAGAACAACTCCTTGATGAACTCGAAAGTAGTTTAGGAATACTCTCAACAAACCTTGAAGATCTGAAGACTGATACCCCTGCGCCTCAAGAACTGAGTATTTGGGATGTTCCTGTTGATGAGGAAGTTCAGAGTCTCGTTTACTCCTTCCATCCTGAGAACTTAGACACTAGCATTTCCACTCCACGAACTCAATCCTCTACTGATGCAGGACCGGTGAAGTTCATCTGGGATTCACCTGATGTCTGTGAAACCATCAAAGGTGAGTCTGATAGCAATGAACTACCTATAGATGTTTCATCCGATCTATTTGAGCTGAAAACTTTGTTTTTGGGTGAGGACGGAGTTGGAGTCAACAGCATATTGTTTGAGTGCAATTTGAAACTAGGAAATGACTATTCTTCTCTTAATTTACCACCTACAAATCCACATACATTCAGCAATATCATCCAAGATAATGACAACAATATTCGGATTGATGCTTGGACCTTTGAGAAGAGTATGGAAGCGAAAGTATCCAAGACGGAGCTTTACTCAGGCTCCGGAATCATTGTTCTCGTTTATTCAATAGCTGAAAGGTGGAGTTTTGACAGTCTTGATTTCTGGATTCGAGAGGTATCGAATAGCTTTGTAATTCCTCCACCACTAATCATTGTCGGTAACAAGAAAGACCTCCGTGATCTCCCTGTTCAAGATGATGAGGATGAACTAGATACACCTGTATCTACAGAAGAAGCTCGTGAGTACTGTAATAAAGTTGCAAGAACTCTTGGAGAAAATGGAATGGCTCATCCTTTGTTCTTTATTGAAACCTCAACCATAACCGGTCATGGAATTTCAGAATTGCTGAAAAAGATAGTGGAGCTATGGCAAGATAACGACCGGCCTAGTATGCCTGCAAGTGAACGACATGTCCCTATTTTATAATCTAGTCATGCTAAGAACTGCTGAATAATTGTAACAATTTGCATAAGTACCTGTAGTGTTTGCGTAGTATCTCCCTCTATCTCTAGACTATGATCTGCTCTCTCTATGACTATCCCACTTAAGCGAGTTTTTGCATTCAACCGATCTATGATATTACTATCATAGTGTTGGTCTTTGGCACCAATGACCATTACTGCTTCTTCGATGTATGCCAACATTTGTTCTAAGAGTTGAGGATTTTTGAGTAAGGGAGTCAGCCAAATCGTTTTGACGTCACGTAAATCCTCTTGTGTTTCTAGAAGATGTCCAACAGCCAGTGTTCCCAATGACTTTCCGGCCAAGCAGACCACTTCTTGATTCTCTTCTGTTGTTGCCACTCTCACTACAGCCTCTATATCAGCCATAAACCAGTCAGATCTGAGTTCCTGTGATTCTTTCATAAACTCTGGATTATTTGAATAATCATAGTCCACTGCGAGTACATTGAGTCCACTCTCAATCATCGTCGTGATTGTGTAGTGAAGAAGAGGCATCTGAGGACCATATGCCAGTCCAGGAAAAACAATTCCCAACTTATTGATGCTATCTGATTGTCGGAAGAAACTATTTTTTAAAGGTCTACCATTATAACCGGCAATTGTTAACCGATCTCTAGTAACCATGGATTATCCACTCCTCAACACTATGAATTCTCTAATGCTAAGGCTTATCAATGAACCTCGTTAGTCTGAAACAAAACTATACGGAGGTATTTGATACATTGGCAACAATTTTACGGTGGGATCATGTTTGCCAGACGCTCGTTTTTGTCTCTACCTCCTTCTGCGAAGTTTCTCTACGTGCTGCTTAGAGACCGGCGACGAATGTCCCGGCAAGACCTCATCAGCAAAACATACCTTCCTCCAAGGACTGTAAACTATGGTCTTAGCAGACTTAAGGCCTTAGGTCTAATTCTTGAGAAGGAACATGAGAACGACGCGAGGGAGCGGGTCTACGAGCTGGTTCAAGCTCCCATGTAGTGGGAAACGTGATCCAGAAGGTGGCATCTGGGAAATATCCCAGACCATCTTCAATTCTCGATTCTGAGGGTTTCCAAAAGCCTCATAATGGACTCCGTTACCAGCTGACTCAACTCAGAGTGAGGCCTGACGATGGATTTCTATAAAGCTGCAGGCACCGCACCAATCGGTGATGAAATTCGAACCCACTTCACCAGTGAGATAACTGCTGAATTGGCTGGAACTGAGGTAGTATTGATGGGTTGGACTCACATCCTTAGGGACAAAGGAAGGATTAAGTTCTTGATTCTAAGGGATGAACGCGGTACGGTCCAGGTCACTATTCCCCAGAAAAAAGTGTCAGAGGAAGTCTTTAAGACCTCAGAGCTCCTGAAACCTGAAACTGCAGTTTCTGTGACCGGTAAGGTTGTTGCAACAACTCAGGTTGAATCAGGAGCTGAAATAATCCCTACGAAAATACGTATCATCAACACTGCAGAACGGTTGCCAATAGATGTGGTTGAAGGTAAAACCGATATCGAACTTGATACACGACTCAACCATAGAATCTTGGACCTCAGAAAGCCATCCATTAATGCAATCTTCAAGATCCAGTTCAACCTAGTTCGGTTTGCGAGAGCTTTTCTCGAGAACAATGATTTTGTCGAAATTCATACGCCCAAACTTGTGGCTGAAGCTACGGAAGGTGGAGCTAACCTATTTGAAGTCAAATATTTCGAGCAAAAGGCATACCTCGCTCAAAGTCCCCAGTTCTACAAACAACTCATGCTTTTAGCTGGATTTGGAAGAGTCTACGAGATTGCACCTGTTTTCAGGGCTGAAAAGCACAACACAAGGCGTCATGTGAACGAATACACATCTTTTGACTATGAAATGTCTTGGATTAGCAGTGTTGAGGATGTCATGAAAATGGAGGAAAATATGCTTCAGCATTCCTTCAAGATGACTAAGAAGCATGCTGCAGCAGAGCTAGAACTCCTTGGTATTGACCTTCAAATACCAAAAGTGCCTTTCAAGAGAATCAAATATGCTGAAGCCATTGACCTTGTAAATGGGGTAGGCAAAGATCTCACAATCACTGATGATCTTGATCCTGAGTGTGAACGAATTCTTGGAGAACTTTTTCCAGAGAAGTACGGGACTGACATGGTTTTCATCACACATTATCCACTGGAACTTCGCCCAGCTTACACAATGCCTAGCATGACTGATGAGGGTATGACTGAGAGTTTTGATCTGACCTACAAGGGAATGGAGATTACAACTGGTGGCCAACGTATTCATCTATACGACCTGCTTGTGGAACGGTTCAAAGCAAAGGGCTTCAATCCTGATGATTTCGCATTCTATCTTGATCCATTCAAGTTTGGAGCACCACCTCACGGTGGCTTAGGTCTTGGAGTTGAGAGACTGACCATGCAGCTTCTTGGTATTGAAAACATCAGAGAAGCGACTCTATTACCTCGGGACCGCGACAGGTTGACACCATAGGGTTCTCTCTTGTATCTCTCTGTCATAGTGGATAATACTCTCTCTTAAAGAGAGAACCGTTCTAGGACTCTCACTAGCCTAGTGAAGGTCATATTAACGAAGGGATACTATCCAATGCAAGAGCGCATTCACTCAGAACTTTATGCATCAATAGCTACTCTTGACCAGTTGAAGAAGCTATATGATCTTGGCGCAGTGGATATCCGTTCATATCAACGTGAGTCACAGGCCTTACTACAGGAGGTTCGCTCACAGATCGAGAATATGCGAAGACTGGGTCTTGATATTGGCAACTTCGTATCTGGCGAGCGAATAATTGAGGTCTTTCCAGAGGCTTCATCTCTGCTACAACTTCGACGTCATGCTCCACGGGAAACGCCTCAAGGAATGACAATGGACCAGTTTTATGACTACATTGGACTAGCAATTCTTGATGTGGCAACTGAGAATTCATCAAAAGGACTCATGGGCCTTGCTGAACTGATTGTGGATGTAGTACGCCGCTTACCTGAATTTGAGTCAGTGACTTACAATGACGTCATTGAGGCGGTGAATCGTGTTGCTGATAATGGGCTGATTCCAGGAATACGTACATTGAGGGGTGGTGTGAAGGTTGTTGAACTCAGACCACTTGAACTACGTAGAGATCAGGCAGATGTGATTAACTTGGCTGCATCCAAGGGGTATGTGTCAGTGGAAGAAGTCATTATGGACCTCAAGTGGTCTGAAGATCATGCACGTCAGGTGCTGTCAAGCCTGGTTGAGGCTGGTATGGCTGTCGCTGACATCAGATTCTCCACTGGCGGTCGTTACTACTTCCCAGGGCTAAGGGCACGTGATCATTCTGACCACAGAGGAACTGGGATATACTGATTCTAAGTCAATACCAGAATTGCACCTTGCTTCTCATCAATCCATTCTGCAAGTCCTTTTTTCACCATGAGCGCTAGCACGATGTGAAGATCTTTCTCTGGAAGACTTGCAAAATCCTCATTTGCCTCTTGGATGACAATCGATTTCACATCAAGTCTAAGTTTCCCTGTCTTCAATGTCCACTGATAGAGAATATCCGCCCAGTCCTCAAGAGGTTTCCAATAGACTCGCAATTGACGTTTCTTCTTATCTCTCCATTCTGCGACCTCTTTTTCAACTAGTACATCTGCAATTGCTCTGAATGAGTCGACCTTGTTTCTAAGGTCTTTAAAGGGTGGTTCACTGATGAATGTCGCCAATGAGAGAACGTGCACTTTCTTTTGTTCTGTCCATTCCAGTAGATAATCCGCCCACTCTTCTGCCCAAAGATCACCGTCTTCAGTCCTTGTCGGTATACTATACATCCATTCGGTTTCCTCTATATCTCCCCAACTGGGCATAACAAGATCGGGTTCTACTGTAACACTCTTTGCAACTTCTTCAGCGGTAGACTCGACAGCTGTTTGTGTTTCTGGAGTTTCTTTGGTTTCCACAACAACCTCTGGTTTGTGAATTTTCTTTTCAACTATAGGCTCTTG
Source organism: Candidatus Thorarchaeota archaeon (assembly GCA_048882965.1). Classification (GTDB taxonomy): domain Archaea; phylum Asgardarchaeota; class Thorarchaeia; order Thorarchaeales; family Thorarchaeaceae; genus SMTZ1-45. The sequence goes on along the minus strand of JBHLRC010000051.1, from coordinate 14,210 downwards.
CACCTTCGGAGCCTGCTTAACCTGTTCTTCCTCTGTAGGCTTGGTTGTTTCTTTAGCCTTAGGTTTCTCTTTCTTTCTCTCCCTGACACCCAATCTTTAGGAACCCTCCGCCCAGTCAATGTATCTCTTGACATCCTCTGGAGCGGTTGCGGGACGAATGTTTTCAATTGCATGCAGCAAGTCATCCCTTGAAACAGGCCGGATGTCTAGAATTTCCTGTTCATCATCCATTCTCCCACTTCGCTGCAAATCTCTTATCGGTTCCATGGCTGCCTCTCGACAGACAACACTGATGTCTCTTCCACTATACCCTTCTGTGAGGTCTGCCAGTTCTTCGTACTCAACAGTTGGCGAAACTTCTACATCTTCCATATGAATTTCGAATATCTTGGAACGAGCTTCTCTATTGGGTAGGGGGACATGAATCTTCTTCTCAAATCTTGAGCGTAGTGCAAAATCAAGCTCCCAAGGGAGGTTAGTTGCTCCGATAAGAGTGATCCGTTCGTCTTCACTACTTGCAAGTCCTTGGAGCTCTGTGAGTAACTGTGTCTTTAGACGTCTTTCCCCACCAACATCATCTCCAGATCTAGAAACACCAATTGAATCTAATTCGTCGATGAAGATGATAGCAGGCTGGTTCTTTCTAGCTAACTCAAAGAGATTCATAACAAGCCGTTCCGACTCACCTAACCATTTGCTAACTATATTCGCGGCTGAAACATTGAAGAATGTTGCATTAACCTCAGCTGCTACCGCTTTAGCAACCAAAGTCTTTCCGCATCCAGCAGGACCATAGAATAATATTCCTCGCCATGGTTGTCTTGCTTTTCCTTTGAATAGTTCTGGATGTTTCATTGGTGCAATTATGGCATCATCAATAGCCTGTTTCGCATCCTCAAGCCCTGCTACCTCTGACATCTTAATGCTAGGACGTTCGGTAATTATAGTGTCCGATATCATCTCTCTGAGTCTTTTCTCCTCTTCATCAAGCTCCGGTTCTGCCTTCGTAGTAGACACAGGTTCAGCTATGGTTGCATCAACCTTTGGTGGCGCAACTAAACCATCAACTGGTCCCTGTGACTTCTTCTTTATTCCCGAAAGGTACCTAACTCTGTCAACACATTCCTGAGCTCGATCAAAATAGTGCTTCTTGATAGAAGGCAACGATGCAGAGTTTGACAGCTTGATTAGGATTTTACTGGCTTTGAGATACTCCTGACATGCTTCTTTTTTCATGCCCCTTTGGTCCAACTGTATTGCTTTTGCGAGCATTGCTTTTAGTCCTTGGTCTACTCGATCGGCCATGTGAGTTCATGAGAACATTGACTATACGGTGTTAAGAATTTCTGTCACACATGATTCATACATACGCAATACATGAGCCTTTGAAAACATAAAATATGCTGTAAACTGCGAAGGTTTAAACGTTAACTTCCCAAAGGGTGACTTGAATATATGCTCCGAGTATAAGGTGAGATTCTTGAGTCCAATAAGAAAGGCATTCTCTTGGGGTAGAAAGAAACCAGATATCGGTGAGATTTCAAGTCGCCTCAGGATTTTGTCAAAACAACTAGCGCGCCAAAGGAATAAATTGGAGAAGGAAGAAAGAGATACCAAAGCACGTGCCGTGCGTGCTAGAAAAGCAGGGCAGATGGATGCATATCGAACATATGCAACTGAGATGGTACGATTTCGTAGATATGCCCTTTCTGTTGACAAGTCTAGGCTACAAATTTTGAAAATTCTGGCGCACCTTAATCGTGCGCAGACATCTGCCAAGACTTCAATAGCACTTCAAGAGGTAGCAAAGATTCTCGGAATGCTCGGGGATGGTACTGATGCATCGAAAGTCGTAGCCAATGTGGATGAGATTGCTAGACGTCTTGAAGAGTTTGAAATTGAAGCAAGTATATCTGATGAAGCTCTAGATTCAACCATGGAAGTTACTTCTGATGACTTAGAATCAGCTTTTCAAGAAATTGATACTGAAGCTGGACTAGCTGAAACAACAGCTGCTACTAGACCTGTTAGTGAAACAGAGTCTCTTGAGGATGATATCAAGGCTTTAGAACGGGAACTAGGAATGTGAGATTCACCAAAGCTGGTCGCGAGCCTCCCGGTTGACACGTTCTATCTCTCGTCTGTTGTGATACGAGTCTCTCATCAGATCTCTGTATCTTCTAATGAAATCCTCAGCTACCAGTTGTCCACTACGGAGCATATGGACTGTTTCCCGAATGGCATTCTCGATAGACGCTGCATCTCTTTTCAATGAGTGCATCCTTGGACTTGCATTGTAGATGGGAGGAGAAAGATGTCCTTGATCATAACGTCCAATGACTCTATCGAGCTCTTCTCGGAATGACTCAGGTTTTCTGTAGTACCCATCATAAGGGCTGTAACGTGTTGGAGATTGACCCCATCCGCCCCCCTTTGGCTTTGGACCTGGTCGCATCACAGGTAATTCTTCATCATATTGTGATCGATCGCTTGTTGAGAGGAGTGAATACACCATCCCCTCGATCTTCAGTCTGACATCGCTCGTACTCACATCAGTTTGCTCAATCTTTCTGACTCTCTGCATGTCTGTCTGAATATATTTGTCAAACTTTCTTGCAATCTCAATATAATCTGGTAGGACCTTTTTCGTTTGATCAGAACAACTAGCTCTAAGTTCACCTTGTTTTAATTTCAAGACAAGACGTTTCCTCAATCTCCCATCTTCCTCAATTGATTTTAAGTAAATCAACGGGAAGTCAAAGATTGTTTCCATCTTTCTCCTTACTCGTCCTATTTCAGCTATAAAGACCAATCTCTTGTTAGTAATATAGAGAGTTCCCAATGCCTTGTCATTTTTTAGAAAATCACTCCCTGCAATTTTAATTTCCGGGAGGGCACAAACTGGAAGTTCTCCCACTGAAAGTTGACCATGTTCGTAGAACTTGGAGAATTGACTTTTGTAGTACTCAAGTCCATCAAGTTGTCTTCTGACGTCCTTCAGTGTAGCTCTTAATGGTTCAAGTGACTCGTCGACATTCTGTTTATAGTATATTCCCATCTCTGTGATTCTATTTGTGATTCCTTCTATGAAGGGAAACTGATTTGGACTCCATTTTGTGTAATCAATGAAATTCCTTGTTTCCGCGGCCATTCGTTTTGCAATAATCTCCGCTTGACTCGAAATTCTGTTCTTGATGGCTGGAAGCTCATTCTGAATTCCTTCTATTTTCTCTTCAATCCACTTATAATGGAGAAAGTTAGCCATTCGAAGTGAAACAAGCAATCTCTTGGCAGCTGCGAGTTTGTTGGTGAATTCTCTAAGTTTCGTATGTCCATATTGAATAGTCATTATTGCATGACGCATATCAAGGGCCAGTGATCTTCTGCGATCTTCAAGTAGTACAACTCGTGATGAGTGACACCTTGAACAGATATCTACTGTTTTTCTTCCTTTGCCAAGATTTTTGGATTCACACTGAGGACACTCCTCATACTTTTCGCCAGGAATAGGAGTACCTAGTGTGTAATGACACTCATTACATACAATATACTCACTAGACTTTGATTCCAGACATCCCGCACATAAAGCAGCACCACAATCCTCACACATGTGGGTTGCTCTCTCTGACTGACATGATCTACATTGTCCGGTTGAGGAGTCTTTTGTCAACTGAGTACCTCCGGTATTCTACTTACATCGAGGAGTTATCCAAGAATAACCTGAGTATTATTCAGAAAACATGAGGATATCCCTCCTGCAAACCGAATGTACAGGCCATATCAGTTATATCCGAAATGAAAAGTTGAGCCTTTATCCAAAGGAGATTAACATGGAAGACCTTGCTCAGGCGGCCATCGATGCAGCATTAAAGATTGGTGTTAGTTTTGTAGATGTACGTATTGAAAACTCCACGACTACAATCATTGAGATCAATGATGGCATCACAAGACAGTCACTCGCCTCGCGAATGAAAGGAGCCGGTATCCGTGCGTTCATTGATGGGGCATGGGCATTTGCACAGACTACTAATCTTACTTCCGAGGGTATGCGTACGACTGGAGAGTCAGTTGCGAAGTTAGCTCTAGCAACCCGTGAACAGGTTGCTGAGAAGTTCAATATTGATGGTCCTACCTTTGAGGAAAAGGTCAAACTGAAAATCAAGAAGCCCTTCAATCAGGTATCTATCGAGGATAAGATGAGCTTTGTACAAATGATTGACAATCAAGCCAGAGATCATGATAGGCGGATTGTAACGACACGTACAATCTATGGCGAACTTACTTCCGATGTCTACATTGCAAATTCCCTCGGAACTCGAGTAGCTCTACAGACTGCAATTCCTCGTATCATTTCAGTTCCCACCGCAAAGGAAGGCAACAACAGGCAGCGGATTCAGCAGTCCCTAAGCTACCGTAGTGGATTTGAAGAAATGGAAACTGAGGAGTCACGGAATATTGGCACAAAGGCTGCAAAACTAGCTATCGAACTATTATCGTCCAAAGCAGCAAAAGGGGGAATCTATGATGTGGTACTCGATCCAGCTCTCAATGGTGTTGTTACACATGAGGCATTTGGCCATGCAGCTGAAGCTGATAACTGGCCGGCTCACTCAACAGTGCTAGAGGATTTGATCGGCAAAGAGGTAGGCCCTGAATATCTGAGTATTAGTGATGACCCTACGATAGTTGGTGCGCGAGGTTCTGCTGAATATGACTGGGAGGGGACAAAGACAAAGAAACGCCACATGGTTAAAGATGGAGTGTTTACAGACCTTCTTCATAATCTGGAAACTTCAAGTAGATTAGAAATGGAACCTAATGGTGCGGCAAGAGCACAATCCTTTATGCATGCACCTCAACCAAGAATGAGTAATACATTCATGGAACCAAAGGACTGGGATGTTGATGAGCTTATAGAGGATACAGGACACGGGATTCTTCTATGTAGCTACAACTATGGCTATACTCAATCTGCAAAAGGTCAATTCATGTTCCAAGCAAGCTATGGGTATATGATTGAGGATGGAGAGAAAGGGCAAATAGTACGTGAGGTGTCCCTCGCTGGAAACATACTTGAAATTCTTGCTAAAGTTGATGCAATTGGTAAAGATTTCGAATTAGAAGGAGGATCTTGCGGGAAAGACGGGCAGAATGTACCAACCACAACAGGAGGCCCGCACGCCCGGATTAGGCAAGTGCCTGTGGGAGGTATGTGAGATGAAAGAGCAGCTCCTAGAGATTGCAGAATCTGCAGTCAATATAGCTGAGAAATTAGGAGCAACACAGGCTGAGGCATATGTAAGTCAATCTCGTGCATTTTCTATCGAGGCTGAAAACTCTGCAATTCGGAATGCAGAGGAAAAAAGAGATGCTGGTATAGGTATCCGGACCGTGATTAACAAGAAAATCGGTTTTGCTTTCGTGACTACTATCTCAGATGAGGATGTCCGTGAGGCTGTCACTCGGTCAGTTAAGCTAGCTAAGGTATCGATCCCCGACCCCGATTTCATTAGTCTTCCTTCCGGTGAAAAGGCATATCCCACTGTTAAGGGTCTTTATGACAAGGATATTGCGGAACTCCCTTCTGAAGTAACTGCAGATATGATAATCAGAGTGATTGATTCTTCAAAACAGGAGCTCGAAAATCACAACTATGCAATCAATGCAGGAGTCCAGACCGCTTCTGGTATTAGTGCTGTTGTTAACTCGCTAGGAATATCAAACTCGGAAGCACGAACTTACATCTTGGTATATTCATCTCCCATTATCAAGAACGAAGGCGATCAGACTGCAAGCTATGACTACCAACTCACCCGGAATTTGAGCGAGATTAATCCCGAAGAAGTTGGAACAAGTGCAGCTAAACTCACACTCGACCTCTTGGGTCCTAGAACCATTGAGGGTGGAGAACTCCCGGTGATATTTGCACCATTGGGTGCAGGAACGGTAATAGGACATGGATTTGCTGCAGCAATTTATGCTGAGGAGGTGCAAAAGGGTCGATCGTATATCTCTGATGCATTTGGTGATATCATCGCCTCCGAAAATGTTGAAATTGTGGACAATGCTCTCATACCTGCTGGGTTAGGTTCACGCATGTTTGATGCAGAAGGATACCCCTCACAACGGACACCCATAGTAGAAAGGGGGGTCCTGAAAGGACTACTCCATAATTCATACACTGCAAACAAGGATGATGTTAGCAATACAGGAAATGCTAGCCGACCTTCATATGCAGGTCTCCCCTCCATCTCCACATCTAACTTCATTTTTTCTCCAGGGAAGGGAACCCTTGATGATTTGATTTCTGAGATAGGTCGAGGTGTACTTTGTAGAAGGACTGCTGACCAGCCTAATATGACAACTGGTGATTTGAGTGCCATGTTATACGAAGGCTTCTACATAGAGGGGGGAGAGGTGAAGTATCCTGTTAAAAACACACTTGTAGGAATTAATATGCGTGAGCTTCTACAGCGTGTTTCCATAGTGGGCGCTGATACAAAGACAACACTATCAATGATTACACCCTCATTTATCGTTGAAAGTGCAACTGTAACTTCGGGATAGATTACATCCTATTGACAATCGGTATACCTAGGACCGTCAAGCAATTGGCCATTGCAGTTTTAAACGCAAGAACGAGAGATAACCGCGAATTTCGAAGTGCACCTTCTGCTTTGAGGACTGGACATGTATCGTAGAATTTGCTGAAGAGATTAGCTAGACTGTATGTGAATGCTGTGAGTCTGTTAGATGGAAAACTGGTGCCCCATACGTTCTTCTTTAGTGCCTTTGCCACTTCTAGGATCTCTTCAGGCATCTGTGCAATGGCTTTCACCAACTCGAACTCTGCATCAGTTGTGAGCTGGTTAAGATCAACCTGTCTTATCCTATCATCTGTCTTCTCCAGAATCCTCTGCGCTCTTGCATGTGAATATTGGAGGTAAGGTGCAGCATCTCCGTTGAAATCCAATGCTTCACCCCATCTGAAAGTAATTTGCCTGTCTGGCGATGCATTGAGCATGAAATAACGCAATGCTCCAACAGCAACTTGATTTGCAACAGTGTCTTTGAAGATATCCTCCTCAGCTGGATTTCTTTTGTCGACCTCTATCCTAGCCAACTCAGCTGCCCTATCAAGTACATCATCAGTCGAATACCCAATCCATGTGCCATGTCGCCCAGAAAAGTCAACACCTTCAAGTCCAACGAACTCATATGCTATATGATGAGAATTCTCACTTTCTTGTGGGTGTCCCAGGAGATCTAGAACAGTATAAACCATTTTTTGAGGATGCGCTTGTCGAGACCCGATAACATTCATCACAATATCAAACTTGCCAAGATTCCGCTTCTCACCATGAAGGTCTGTCCTATAGACTGGTTTGCCGTTTGGTTGGTCCTCGAATTTAGAGTACTTGAATGGATCTTCGATTATGCCGAATTTCCAAAGTTGAAGGGCTACGTCTGCTCCTGTATATGTTCTGGTTCCATCAGATCGGAACAGAATCTTGTAAGGGTCTTTCATGTCTTTGAACTCGTCTATCACAGACAAGTCTGCAACTATGCAACCAGCTTTCTCTCCCTCATCTAATTTCAGAATATTGTCTGACTTCAACATCATCTTTTGAGCCAGCTCAAGAATGCCACTATGTGCTATTGCACTCTCCCAAACTTGATAATCATGGAAAATTCCTAATCTGTATGAAGTGTCATTTTGTGCTTTAAGACATTCAGTCACCATTTTAGCACTAAGTTTTGCTTCATCACTATCAAGATTTTCCAGCTTTCTAGAAACCTCCCTGACCTCATCTTGTACTGACTCGCTCTCATCAAAGGCTTTCTGGACATCGACATAGAGGTGACCCAAATAGTGGTCATATTTCATATCCCCTCTTTCTTCATCAGTCTTCTTTAACTTCCAAATCAGCTGTGCAATCTGAAGGCCGAGATCATTGACATAGTCCAACCGTACGACATCATAACCAACCCAGTCAAGGATGTTACAGAGTGTATCTCCGAGGATTGCATTTCTTGCGTGACCAATATGCCATGGTTTGGAAGGATTGACAGCAGGTGATTCGATTAATGCCCGTTTTCCTTTGAATACATCACTCTGACCATACTCTCTGTTTAGTTCAAGAACACTACTAATGGACAGCTCTGCAAACTCTCCATGATCAAAGAAGAAGTTGATGTACGGCCCCTTTGTGGTGACTTCTCTTATCATTGACTCAGCAGCTACACACTCTTTCAACTTTGGTAGGAATTCGCTAACCACTGCTGCAGGATTCTTCCTTAGTTCCTTTGCTAATGCGAATGAAATTGTTGATGCAAGATCTCCAAGAGCTGAGTCCGGAGGCGTTTCAATAGATTCAGCGACTAAATCCTTAGAGGCTGAAAAAACATCACATAGTATCTTCACTACTATTTGTTTCACGGTATCCCATGGGTTGGATGAACTCTGTGTCACCTTAAAACTCACCCAATTGTATCAGAATCTCAACATGTAACTTCATAAATGAAGCGCTCAGATTGAATGGCTCAATTGTTTCTATTTCTTCGTGTGAATACTGGCATTTTTCAGAATAAGCAGTGTAAAAAGATTAGGAATTGTAGCATGCAATCAAGCGAACTTTTAATTAAATAGACATTTGAAATTTCGGCAAAGGGTTTATTTACGTTTATTGTCTGCGCAAAGGTATTCGTTCGCCCGTTGGACGAATCACTTGCGCTACAACAGACAAGGATTCTCTTCACGCCAGAGGGAATCGATGCATTCGATATACCTACAGCTCTGACCGCAGTGCTACCAATAGAACTGGTGGACTGCATGGAGATGATTGGACTGGCCAGCAGACACTCAAAGACCCAGCGAAAGAGAGAAGCCAAAGGTTCGCCTAGCTATGTCTGTTCTGCTTGTAGTTGTGTTGATGTTTATATTGACCACACCCGTGGCGAAGTTATTTGTTCTAGTTGCGGATTAGTTCTTTCAGACCGTTCTATAGATATGGGTCCAGAATGGAGAGCCTTTACTGCTGATGAGCAAAATGCTCGACAGCGAGTAGGAGGTCCCACAGACTGGAGTAAGTTTGATCAAGGTCTTACTACAACCATCGGTCGACAGAATGTTGATGCATCAGGAAGGAAGCTCACTTCGACACGAAGAGCAGAAATTCACAGGCTTAGAAAATGGCAAATACGAACCAAGGTGCACTCCTCTGACAAACGCAACCTCGCAGTTGCGATGACAGAGCTTCATAGAATAAGCTCTCAATTGAGTATCCCGTACTCGATTCGAGAGACCTCGGCCGTGATCTACAGGAAAGCCTTACGAAAAAGGCTGACCCGAGGTCGTACCATTCTTGGGATGATTGCAGCCTCACTCTATCTAGCGTGTCGTGTTCATCAAGTTCCACGTCCCCTTGAGGAGATCGTAGAACAAATCCACATAACACGCAAGGAGCTCAGCCTCTGTGTTCGCCTTATTCTCAGGTACCTAAACCTCAAGATACCTCACAGTAATCCTGTTGAGTTCGTTCACCGCTTTGGTACTGAACTAGAACTACCGGGAGAGGCGAAGAAGAAGGCAATAGATATTCTAGAGTTGGCAAGAGAGCAACGTCTTACCATTGGTAAGGATCCAAAAGGAATGGCGGCTGCCGCAATCTATGTTGCTAGCATCCTCACTGGTGCTAGACGGACTCAACTTGAGATTGCTAAAACTGCGCGTGTGACCGAGGTCACCGTGAGGAACCGCTACAAGGAAATGGTTGAGAAGCTCGGTATCTCAACCACTTGAGCTATAGAGGGGGAATTCACCCCCTCCTTTCCCTTTTTCTAATTCCAAACTTTAACCATTCAGAACCATTAGATTATTGAGGAAGCGAGATAAACCTCATCTGTTGATAAGGTACGATTGTTAATTCCATTAGAACCGCATATTCTCCCTGTCGTATATAGGCTTATCATCGTAGGTATCAACAGTAAAAGCAGTGAGAGATACAATGTCTGGGAAACAGTCCATACTGGGTGTCTGGCTCATTGAGCGAGGCAGTGGTAGGAATCTTGTTTCAAGGAGTTATTCAGACGCAGTCAAACTGGATATGGACCTAATTGCCCCCTTCCTTTCTGCTACCCACACATTCATTGACAAAGCGTCTAATGAAACCCTAAAGACAGTGGATACTGAAACCAATAGATATGTCTGGGAGGCTAACGAATATCTCCTCTTCGTCATGGTGGTGTCCAAAGCTGCGCGAATTGGACATATGCGTTTCATGCTCGAGTATGCACTCAATGAGTTCATGAACAGAGAGGTCCCCACAAACTCTAACATTGAAACCGTTCTCAAAAACTGGCTCGGGTCTCCAAACACCTTCAAGACATTTGGTAATTTCATAGATGAATTAGTAACGCAATATGAGGTTACAGATGAGAGTCTCTTGGCTGGGAAGTCCATGGATTGCCTTGAGGTCTACAGCCACCTCTTCAGGGGAATCATGAAAGTCAAGGGTGGAAAGAAGAAGAAGACTGCTATTGTAAATCGAATGAAACGCTGGACTGAACCTCTGTTGAACAGATATCCCTATCTTTCTCAAGTCCCCATTGATGTAGCTGGAATAGAAGTCCTTGAGATTGATGTCAACAATGTAACCTATCACCATCTCAGAGATTCATTAGAAGAGTTGCTGAGACTACTTGGTAAGGCGGTCCGTGAGATTGCATCTCCCAAAGCATATCGGGATATGATATTCGATCATGTCATGCCTTACGTCAAACGTGACATACAGCGACTTCAAACTTATGCGATTCTTGATGATGTGATTAGATATCTATTCTGATCACTTCTCAAGAACTATGAGTGCTCTTTGAACTACTTGACCTCGCTTTCTTTCAGGAATTAATTCCCGACTTGGTCGAATCCTGAGCCGTGGATTTTTGTCACTCTTACTATCGATGACTTCAGCTGGCAACATCCGATAGAGACCTAGTCCGGTTCCTATGGTTAACTCTCTGAAATTAATAGATACTGGCCCCTCATCTGTGTCAATCACTGGAATTGTCATAGCCACTCGTCCATCAGGACGGAGAATTCTGGAAATCTCTGTAAGTACTTGGTGGTAAAGAGTTGTTAATTCTCTGATGGTCATTTCTGCCTCATCTTTCAGCGGGCGGCTCTTGTATATCGGTCCCAACAGAGGTTCAAATGCAACCGCGTCCACCTGTTTCTTTACAATTGATGATAATTCTCGTGAATCTCCCTTGACAATATCATAATCGAGTCTTTCACCCATATCTTTTACTAGCCATTTCATATTCGATCTTGCGCCTTGAACTTGGTCACCATCAATATCCACACCGATACACTTCATCCCAAGGATTGCGGCTTCCATGAGAAGTGTTCCGGTTCCGCAGAAAGGATCTAGTATAGTATCACCTGGTCTAGCACCAGCCAGATTCAGTAGAGTTCTGCAAATTTTCGGGCTCGTACTGATTTCTGCTGAAACAAAGGGTCGTGACTCGTCTCTGTATTGCTGCAACATGGAATCGTATACGACCCTAGTTCTTGCGATGTATAATTTTTCCTCAGAGAATATTGATAGAATCTCAGCATTGGGTGGTGTAAGTAGCGAATTTTTTGCGATGGTCTTAGGCCAGAGTGCAACATTCAGCCTTCGCTCGACCCGTCTATCAGGTTCATCATAGGCATAGTATTCGACTCTGTTAGCACCATTCTCTAGAAGTCGTTTCTTCACCTGATTGTTCATGTCCTTTGAGTATCTTCTGTAATTTAATGGAAATCTCCCATCTGTGATTGGATATGTACTAACTCCAAACTTTATCTTCTTGTTTTTAGCTCTAGGCCATACTATCTTTAGCCAGGGAATCTTCAGAATCTCTTTCCTATCTTCCTTGCTTGCAGCATTCTTTGCTGGATACGCTTTAAGTGGTAGCTCAATATCACTTTCCCAAATCACTTTTCCAATCTTGAAACAACCACCAAGGGCGGATTGCATATCTACAATCGCGTCAATGCTGACTTTCTGTTTGATGTCGATAATTGCTGCGTTTCTTGAATGGTCTACAAGTATTCCATCATAACCTCGATCTTGGATATAGACTAGAAGCTCAGCTATACTTAGCAACCAATTTGAACCGAGTACAAATGCTAGCTTCGTCATTTACTTTTCTTCTCCAAGTCATCATAGAGGAACTTTGCATAGAGTGCGCCTTGGAGCGGATTTGTTGCTTCACTTATGAACGTAGGCTTGTATCCACACTCATGGATTATCTCCATCAATGGTAAGATATCCGGTCCCCACTCCTGTCCAAGCGGTCGATGCGCAGCTTCTCCTTTTTCTGTGAAGGTGATGCCGCTGATATGGAAATGCATGTTATCAAGGAAAAGATCTCCAAGTTCACTCTCAAACCGAGTCAACACTTTGAGATAGCTTTCTTTGTCATTGACCTTCCCTTGAGTTCTTGCATAGAGATGCGCCCAATCAATTGTGGGTATACACCCCTCGACATCTTGACACAATTGTATTATTTGATCAATTGATCCATATGCTGATAGTTTTCCTGCTATTTCAGGTGCTAGTACAGCACCTTCCTCCTCATCACCTGATGATTCCCAGACTTCAATTAATGCATCCTTAATGACATCATGCGCTTCTTCTTTGCTAAGACCTCCCAGATATCCTGGATGGAAAACTATGCGCTTGACATTCATCAAAGGTGCAAATCTGAGGGCTTTGATTAGTCGTTCCTTGGATGATTTTCGTATTCTTGGAGTCTTCGATGCCAAACTGATATAGTATGCTGCATGCAAGCTCATTGTAATCTTATTTTCCTTGGCTAGATAACCAATTTCCTTTGCTTTTTTTTCACTGGTCCTAAGTCCATGTACTGCTGCGTATTCAAGCGCATCTACTCCCACCTCTTTGAGAATTTGGAAAACTCGTTTTACACTGCCTCGAGCCTCACTGGGATATCCCGCTGGACCAAAGCGAACCCTGTTCAGTAGTATCACTCCTCTAACGTAAACTCCCATCTACAGTAAGCATCTTCAGGATGTTCTCCTGGAGGACAAAAAACACATCTGGTCTTGATCCTGGGGTCGATAGTTTCAGCAAAATAGCTGTACTCAATCTCGCCCACCTGTCTGCATGGGAAATCTGGTAATCCTTTTCGATTACGAGCAACCTGCACACGACACTCGTTCATTGTGAACTGGAGTTTGTTCTCATTTAGCCACTCAAATGATTGTCTATTCAATCTTGCATAGACGCGAAAACACAATGCTTTCTCTAGAGCCTTTAGTCCTCCATTTTGGGGTATCTCAAACTCTTTCATAATTCTTCTTGCTTCAATAGGCGAGAATATCTTCCAAGCTTCTTTGTCCATCTCTATAGCGACATCTATACCATACTTTTTCTCTAAAGCTAGGAAATATGCTCCATCCATTGCTTGCCATGCCTTTGCGTATGCGTCAATTACCTTCAGCAGCTGTTCTCTTGGAAGATCATCAATCATAGCTCTTCCTCCGATTTCCTCGCGATATCGCTCCAATATGAGTGATATGGTCTAGCGACTGGTGTCCGCAAGTCTTTAATTGACGCAGTATCTCAAGAGTTTAGCTGGACAAAGCATGACAGAGACCTCATCTCACACCCAAAGTTCCAAGAGGTACTACCCAATGGCATACCTCTCAATAATCAGACCTCAGAACTGCATCATAGGTGGTCTCACTGTTATTGCTGGGATAGCAATGGCCTACAATATTGCTCATGTTATTGCTAGTGTTGGTGCTCTCTCAACCCATTTCCCCCTGTTCATCTATGGATATGTCACCTATTTCTTTGTAGCAGCAGGCGGCAATGTTGTGAATGACATCTTTGATATAGAAGTCGACAAGATAAACCGTCCACATCGAGCGTTGCCTAGCGGAAGGATGACAATACGAGAAGCTTGGGCGTATGTAGGCTTTCTTAGTATCATGGGTCTCCTGTTTGCTATAATCACCGGCCCTTATAGCGCACTAATCGTTCTTTGTTTCCTAATTGTTGGTTACGCCTACGCAGCCAAAGTTAAGACATTGGGCATTGCCGGAAATTTCATGGTGGCATTCTCTTTTGCGTTTGGTATACTCTATGGTGCTTTTATTTTTGGAGAAACTGCCGGATTCCCCCTAGCTAATACAATCC
>JBHLRC010000050.1:10652-21047 GCA_048882965.1 Candidatus Thorarchaeota archaeon | reverse complement strand
ACACGAGTTTCCACCATAGGTTCTTCAATCGATGATTTCAAGCGAACTGAGATCCACCTCATGTTTGATGAACTGGTGGAGGAAATCTTGGCTCAGAGAGAGAAAGACCATAAAGCGAAAGAGAAGAAGGAAAAGGCTAAGAAAAAGGCTGCAAAACCAAAACAAAAGAAAGTATCCATGAAGAAGAAGAAGAAATAGGATGTAACACGAACATTTTTCTCGATTCCAGATTCTTTTGAGCTTGGTGTCAGTAGTGGATTCTGAAAAGAAACGATCTGATGAATATTGGAAAGGCGTTAGAGACTCCTTACGTATGGTAGACAGTTTCACTAAATGGGCACGAAGAAATCAGAGCCGTGCTAAGAATCTGGATGATTTTATTCATGATGGTCTTGTTGCAGCTGCTAAGCGGTGCGAGTCTTGTCTGAAAGATGATCTTGGTCTTACCTTCGCTGAGGACGAGACAGCCGATGCCAAATCTCTAGAAACTGAATCTGTTCCTCCAGGTTATGAATACGATTCTGGCTCTCTTGATTCTTCCGACGTCGAAACTACATTTGATGTGGCTCCTGAAGACATGACTCCTGGGACATCAGAAGTCCCAATTGAATCCGACAGTGACACAATCAGTATTGATAATGTGGACCGTCTTGAAGAAGAGGCGATGGATGATCTCTCCATTGACGGACCACCAAGAGAGTTCACTTCAGATTTTGATCTTGTTGAACCCACTGCACTAGACATCGATTCAACTGACACCTCGTCTGAGCATGATACAACTCCTGAACCGGAACCTGAGGACGTGGAAGATGCAGAAACGAAACCATCATTCACTTGGGCTGATTATGAAAAGGCTGTAGCTCCCACAAAAGATGATCCTGACGCAGTTGAAGATGAAGACGATGCTGAGCTACCTCCTCCGATAGAATTGGAACATACTCAGACTGAGCCTGAAATTGAACCTGAACCGGAAAGGGATTCGGTTGAGGTACCCGCACCTCCGCATTTACCTGATGAACCAGAAAGCACACTCGATATTGAAGACGATAACGAAGAAACAGAAAATAATGAACCAATTTCAGAGCCACCAGCTCCACCACCACCTCCTGAGAGCGATGAGGATGAAGAGGAACGTAGACGGAGAGCTCGTAGACTATTCTTTGGCGATTAACATCACTTGTTGACGACTTCATTGAAGAGTTTGGAGGCTTCATCAGCATCTGCGATGCCTTTTATGATTGTATTTCCAGTATTCATTATAGTCATACTGACCTCTCCCTTCATGCTAACTACGATAAACCGTTTCTTACGTTTGACTGAATAGGAAGAATTCAGCTGTTCTGCTAAGTTGTCGAGGTCAAGGTCTAGAGTCTTCCCTGGTGACACACTAAAACTCTTGGAACAAAGTTGAGTCACTCGAAGTTCTGGTTTCTTCCTGACTGGTTCTTTCTGAGGTTTTGAGCAAACTTCACAATCCTCTGCCTTCCCAATGTCAAAGAAATCAAA
The DNA here is from genome assembly GCA_048882965.1 of Candidatus Thorarchaeota archaeon. Lineage (GTDB taxonomy): Archaea > Asgardarchaeota > Thorarchaeia > Thorarchaeales > Thorarchaeaceae > SMTZ1-45. The sequence goes on along the minus strand of JBHLRC010000050.1, from coordinate 19,541 downwards.
ACTGAGTGTGCTTGTATCGATAGTCATCAATCGGTTCATCAAATCTGCTTCTCTTTCCAATGTAAGTTTCAAAGCCTCATTCACTTCAATTGATGCCGCAATGGAAAGTAGCATTGGTGAGACTCCTACATTCAGACATGAGTTTTCTGGATTATCTTGAGCATCTCCCATGACGCAGTGTAGGCATCCTGTTTTTCCAGGTATGAAGGTTGTTAGGTTTGCGTAGTATTCGACTGCTCCTGCAAAAATATAGGGAATGTTAAGAGCTAAGCTTGCATTATTCACTGCTCTCCGGGCTGCAAATGAGTCAAGTCCATCCACTATGATGTCTGCACCTTTCAAAATATCAATAGCATTGTCATCGTCCACAGATATACAGATTGGATCGAACTGAACCTCGGGATTCATCAGTTTCAGGTTTTCAGCTGCCACCTCTGCTTTTGGTTTTCCAATATCTTCTGTATTGAAGACTGTCTGTCTCTGAATATTGGAAAGTTCAACAATATCACGGTCAACAATCCGAATATGCCCAAAACCAACTGCAGTAAGAAGTCTTAGTGCAGGACTTCCCAGTCCTCCAGATCCTAACATAGCAACTGTTGTTTCCATTATCGTTTCCATGTCCTTGTCTGAAATATCGCGAAGTGCCAACATTCGAGAGTATCTCTCTCGCTGTCTATCTGTAAGATTCATTTCTTGGACAATGAACACATGGACTCACTTAAAGCCTTGGACATCAGTTAGTGTTGCTCATGGAATCCATGTCCGAGATTGCAATTGGGATCAAAAGGAGCCCTAGAGAAGCGCTTCAAAGTGCATTGAGTAAATTAAACTCGCCAATTTCCCCCTCAAAGGGCGATGTTCATGTTGTCATTAAACCCTCGATTTACGATCCAAATCTACCCGGGAATACCGATGTAAGGATGGTCAAAGCCATCATTCAGATGTTCGATTCCCTTGGCTCTGTGAGTATTGTTGAAAGCGATAATCCATTACGAACTGCTACTGATGCATTCAAGCAAACAGGGTATGCTGATCTAGAAACCAAGCATGTTGAATTAAGAAACCTCTCAGATGATGATTTAGTTCCGATGACATTTCCAGGTCATTATTTCAGAAACCACAAAATGCCTAGAATCTTACATGAAAACATGTTCCTGATAAATGTGGGAACTTTCAAGGTTGAACCAGACATATGCACTGTTGGAGCTGGAATAAAGAATCTCTTTGGTCTGTTACCTGAACTGGAAAAGAACACATATCATGATTCAATTGACGGTGTCTTGATGGACCTTCTTAAGACATACCGTCCTGACTTGACAATAATAGACCTCACTGAAGTTGTGATTGGAAATCGAGAAGATAGGAAAACTCAATCTGTTGGTGGTGTGATTGTTGGAACCGATCCTGTTGCTGTGGATGCTTTTTGTGCGAGCCTCATTGGGATAGACCCAATGCAGGTTGACCATCTACGAATCGCTCACGAACTTGGCTTGGGTGAAGCATTACTCGATAGAATCATAGTACGTGGGACAAGACACCAGTTAGAAGAGCTCAATGACTTTTTCAAGAAATAGCCGTCAGGAAAGGGTTTATCATTGTGTTAAACTTGCGAATAAATCCCGAAGGTGCATACGAATGCACATGACCAGCTAACCAGTGGTGTTTCATATGGACTGGACATCTCACACCATGGAGCGGATTCCTGCATCCGGAACCCTAAAGATGTATGATCTAGCATTACGTATGGAAGCTGAAGGCAAGCGTATCTTCCATTTTGAAGTAGGGCAACCCGATTTTCCGACTCCTGAATATATCGTCAAAGCGGGAATAGAAGCTTTACAGCACGGATTCACACGATACACCTCATCAAGAGGTATTCCTCCCTTACTCGATGGCATCGAGAACCACTATGCAGGTCGTGGGATTTCCATCGATGGATCAAAGAATGTTATTGTGACACCTGGGGCAAAAATGGCTTTGTTTCAAGGATTTCTTAGCACACTTGATGCAAGTGATGATGTTCTGGTTCTTTCCCCTGCTTGGCCGACATATCGAGTCATGATAAGAACAATTGGTGCGAAGCCCGTAGATGTCTGTACAGACCCGGGATACATGATTGATGAAGAAGAACTGAAAAATAGTTGTTCAAAATCTGTTACAGCTTTTGTGCTTAACACTCCAAATAATCCAACAGGCGGTGTCCTTTCAAAAGAGGATATGAAACTGGTCCATGACCTTGCAGTTGATTATGACTTTGTGGTCTTTTCAGATGAAATCTATGAAATGTTAGTTTATGATGGATTCAAACAGACTTCTATGCTAGAGATTGATCCTACAATGGAACACACACTTGTCATCAATGGTTTCTCGAAAACCTATGCAATGACAGGTTGGAGACTCGGATATGCAATTGGAAACAAAGAGACAATCAACAACATGGTTCGCATTCAACAAAATACAACATCCTGTGCAACATCCTTTGTACAATATGCAGGTTCGGAGGCACTCAAAGGAGATCAGAGCTCCATCAAAAAGATGACAAAAGAATATCAAAAACGTCGTGATACTATCACTAGTATATTCTGCAATATGCCTGGTGTTCAGTGCGTAAATCCAAAAGGTGCATTCTATGTATTTCCAGACTTTTCAGTATACAATCTAAGTAGCAATACGCTGGCAGAGTTAATACTCAAGAAAACTGGAGTTACGTCCACACCCGGTATCATATTTGGAAAGAACTATGATGATCATCTACGGTTCTCCTATGCTGCGTCATTGGAGGATATTAAAGACGGTCTTGCTAATCTTGCTGACTTCTTACTCACACTTCTTTAGATTGTTGCATTACCTTGCTTGAGGAATTCCCATTGAACTCTGATGAGGAGAGAATTCGGTTTGAATGCACTAAGTGCGGGGCTTGTTGTCGTGAGCCTTCTCTCTTAGTTACCGTTACAGGTCGTGATATCACACGGATTTCAACAGGGCTTGGTCTTCCAGCGCATGAAGTTCTTAGAGCTATTGATTTTTACATCGTGCAAGAAGACGAAGTTCCAGAAGGTCTTAGAGAAATTCCATCAGTTATGACAGAGCAAGGTCCAGCATATATAGCACTCAAAAAACTTGAGAATGGTGACTGCGTCTTCCTGAAAGATGATCTCTGTATGATTCATCCAATCCGACCAATGGTCTGTATGTCCTTTCCTTTTGTGTTCAAATATGCTGACAATGAACTGACCTGGGGTCTTAGTGCTATGAAGGAAATTTGTCCAGGTCTCGGAACTGGACCTGAGGTCGAGCTTTCTGATTTACAAGAACTCGCCGCGGTGATACTTGAGGACCTTCGCTTATACAGAGAGTTTGCAGAAGAGTGGAATCTTGAGAGTGAAGGTTGTACTGCTAAAAACTTGATTGAAATGATTCTCTCAGACCTAAGATTTTCTGTATGACATAACTACAGCCTTGTCAGAATTTGTAGGATATTTCCAAAATTATGTTCAACAGTTCGACTCTTTTCAGCATATCCTGCAAGACTGTCCAATCTATCATCTGTTTCTGCAAGCTTGCAGAACTTCTCCGAACGTATCTCAGTATGTATATCCTCATTAAGAGCAAGTATCTCGTCAGATGTTTTCAGGACATATTGAAGCATCTTGATGAGAAGGTTGAACTCGTTTATATCTCTGAGTTGCAGAGTTTGACTGTAGAATTGAAACTCTAATCTGGCTAGTCGTTCTCTCATCGCGACTAAGTCCAAAATCCATTTCTCTATCTCTTCATCTTTCTCTAATTTTTCCCTAAGTGATATCCAAAAGTCTTGCTGATCGAGAAGCTGGACAAGATAGTTTCTTAGGAATTGGAAGTGGTCAACGCCGTTTTCTATGTCATCTTCGGTCCCAATTGGTTTCATCATCTTATCAGTTTCGCTATGTTTTACTGCAATCATCAGTGAGAATTTATCCACATAACGTTTCACTTCATCCGTCTTCTCTCTCTCAGTCAAGGCGTCAGCAAATGTGTCGCCCAGAGTAAGTATGAATTTGTAAAGACACTCAGAGCATATCTCCGCGCTACTCGTGATCTCCTTTGTTGAGAGAAATTGCATTGCATCTTCTAGGTCATTCCCAGGAACATCCTTACTGTGAATCCTTAGGACCCACCCCTGTGAAATACAATAGACCTTGTTGTCTGGATAGTTGATGTAGATTGATGCATAGCACACATTACCTTCGGTTGCACGTTCCTCCTCCATACTTTCTTTATCGACATGGTATGAAAAGATGGAGGGATCAATTTCGATTGATTCAATCTCTAGAACACTGTCATTATTGACGCATAACTTTTCATCCCCGAAGACTTTGTAACAAGGACAACCTCTAACGAGTTTAATGCTTGATTTTTGCTCTTGTTCACTAGTCCCTAGCAAGTTCCTTTACTCCGACTAAAGCTTGTGTTTTCTTAAAACGCTCGACAGGACAATTTGTGATAGAATCTAGAGAACATTTAGAAGTATTGCCAAATATAAATTCGCACCCTTTATGACCTAGGTCATGAGGTGCGAGTGTCTATCTCATGAAGTGCTGATACAAGATTACTAAAATTATATTCGGTTGTTTTTCTTGTTTCAGAATGTTGTGCAAGCATGTCTTTAATGTTCGCAGGCAATGCATTACGCTCAATTAGAGAGTGTGTTTTCTCACGTATCTGATTGTTAACCGTAATCACCTTCTCAGAAATTCCAACCATAAAACGAAGAATGCTGAGCGAGTCAGTTTCACCATCTGGCTCGTCGATAGACAGAACTTGAAATAGAAAGATTGATTCAAGTCTCGCAAGTGTTCGATAAGCTTCTATCAAATCAAGTAAGTCCTGCTCTGCATCATTCTTCTTCAAGTTCAGAATCATGGATGCCCAGTGTGACCTGCTTCTATTGATTTCCCTCAAATAATTCCAAAGATGATTGTTTAATTCTGTAGTGTCTTTCTCTCCTTGGAATCCACTTAGTTGGATTGCCATATTTGTCGCCAACTCCCGAACGTAGGTGGCAATTATCTTCTGCCGTTCTTCATCTGTAAGAAATCCTTCTGAACTTGATCCCAATGTTCTAAGATATCTGTAAAGGCAATCAGAACATAGAACTCCGTCTCTGCTCTTCTCAGAGGTTGTAACAAATTGTAAGGCACTCTCTATTTCAGAAACTTTCACATCTGTTTCATTGATGCTTATCCTTTGGTTCTGGCTGACACAATAACAGAATCCACCTCCTCGATCTAAAAAGATCAGTAGATAGCACATGCTCTTGTTATCACTCTGAAAATCCTTCAGAACTTTCCGAGAGACAAGCTGACTAAAGAAACTAGGGTCTACTGAAATTGCATTGATTGGATAAACTCCGTCGTTGTTCAAACAGACTTTCTCATCACCAAACTCCCGATAACACGGACACCCCTTTACAAGATACAAATGGTCTTCTGCGGAATCTGACACTATATTTGAGTCCGCATTCACGCCGGATGTTTCTGGACGTATTATCGTGACACTCCTATCTTACTCATTGCTCGTTCTTATCTCATATTTATGAATATAAGATAATATCAAGATTTCTTCTACAACGTACCCTTCTTGAAATGCACAATTAACGCTCGAACTTTGTCACCATTTGAATGAATCTAGGATGTCAGAAAAAGAAAGGAGCATGTGGGGCTCCATCTTGCAATCAACCCCACAGCTCTCTTTTAAGTAAGTCTCGAATTGCGATTCGGATTGCTTCCGATCTGTTTGGATAGAGGTTGCTCTCTACAAGCTTCTCCAGTCCATCAACATAAGTTTCTGGAATGTGTAATGTCACGAGCTTCATCTCGATAATCACCTGAGTATGTTCACCGTCATACGTGAATATGATTGTAAGTAATACTAACTCGGTATTCAATTCTAGACACTGAAAATGAAGAAATCTACGAATGTTATGGATTTCACATGTCTTGATGTTGTCCTACAAGCGATATCTTATAACCAAGTGACTTTGACGAGCGAATATCGTCAAGACCACTTGGGTTGTGCAATAAAGTGGATCGTCAGAAAGGTATTGATGTGTTATTTAATCCGCGGTCAATCGCAGTGGTTGGTGCCTCTGCATCTAAGGGCAAATTGGGTAATGATGTTCTCCGGAATTTAATTGAGAGTGGTTTTGAGGGTCGAATCTATCCTGTGAATCCTCGTGGTGGTGAAATACTCGGTCTTAAGGTGTATCGTTCTATATCCGAGATTGTCACTGATGTAGATGTTGCGGTGCTAGTGATTCCTGCAAAGTATGTCCTAACTGAAGTAGAGGCATGCGGCAAAAAAGGCGTGACATCACTTGTTATCATAACTGCTGGTTTCAAAGAGATTGGTCATGAAGGCCAAGAGGCTGAGAAAGCACTAGTAGCAATTGCAGAAAAGTATGGAATGGTTGTACAAGGTCCCAACTGTCTAGGAATTATCAATACAAGTGCACCATATAACGCATCATTTTCAGCAGGAACTCCCAGAAAAGGAAAAATCGCATTTGCCTCTCAATCTGGAGCCTTGATGACTGGAATTCTTGACTGGAGTCTAATGGAAAAGATTGGTTTTTCAAAATTCGTTAGTCTGGGTAACAAAGCTCAATTGAATGAGGCTGATTTCATCGAAGCCTTTGGAAGAGACCCCGACTCAACATTCATCCTGCTATATATTGAATCAGTTGTCGACGGTCGTAAGTTCATGGACGCTTGTCGTAAGGTGGTTCCACACAAACCGATCTTCGTAGTAAAATCTGGAGTCAGTGCTGCTGGAGCTCGTGCTGCTTCCTCCCACACAGGATCATTGGCCGGAAGTGATACCGCATATGATGTAGCATTCAAACAATGCGGTGTACGCCGAGCCCACAATATGGCATCTCTTTTTGATATCGCCTCAGTCTTCGATGACATGCATCTCCCATCTGGAAACCGTGTAGCAATCATCACAAACGCCGGAGGACCAGGAATCCTTACAACCGATGCTTGTGAAGCTAGTGGTTTGGAGATTGCCCAACTCAGTTCAGAAACTATAGAATATCTCAAAGAGAATCTTCCACCAGCTGCAGCTGTATACAATCCTATAGATGCTCTGGGTACAGCACAACCTGAAGATTATGCATTATGTGTAGAGGCGTCGCTACGAGATGAAAATGTAGATTCAGTTTTAGTACTACTGACGCCTCAGGCCATGACAAAAGCAACAGAAACTGCACAGGTTTTGGTTGAGTCACATATGAAGTATCCAAGCAAGCCACTTATTGCTGTCTTCATGGGTGGAAATTCTATGGTCTATCCTCGGATTGTGCTCACCGAAGGTGGGATTCCTATTTTTGATTTTCCTGAACGTGCAGTCCACGCAATAGCTGAACTATATCATTATACTGTCAACCGCGACAGTCTAAGGGATGAAGTAGTTCCTACCTTTAATGTTGATAAAAAGAAGACTGCAGAAATCATTGATAGAGTTAGGAAGGATAATCGCCGTGTGTTGCTTGGCAGTGAGGCTCATGCGATTGCTGAAGCCTATGGAATCCCGGTCGCAAGGATTAGACTCGCAACAAGTTCAGAGGAAGCAAAGAAACTTGCAGAAGAACTTGGATATCCGGTTGTTTTGAAAATTTCGAGTCCTGATATTATTCATAAAAGCGATATTGGTGGGATTCGAGTAGGACTGAATACATCAGAAGAAGTAGAAGAAGCTTTCCTGCAAATTCTTGACAATGCTAGGAACCATATGCCAAATGCTATGATTTACGGTGTGGATGTACAAGAAATGGCTGGGAAAGGAAAAGAACTGATTATTGGTTGTTCACGAGATGTTCAGTTTGGACCACTTGTCATGTTTGGCGCAGGTGGAATCTTTGTAAATTATCTCAAAGACATCTCCTTCAGACTTGCACCTATGACTCGTGGCGAAGCAAGTGATTTAATTATGGAAACAAAAATGGGAACATTGTTGAAAGGAGTTAGAGGAGAAGCACCAAGCGACATTGTTGCCATCGAGGAAACCATACTTAGAATAGGTCAACTAGTAACAGATTTTGAAGAAATTGTAGAGTTAGACATCAATCCAGCATTTGCCTATGAGAAGGGAAAAGGCGTATCTGCCGTTGATGTTAAAATAACCATTGGAGGTAATTGAATGGCTGAAAACATTGTAATTAGTGGGGACACTCTTACGGGAAAGACGATGGTTGCTATTGCACTAGCGGCTAAGCTCAAAGAAAAAGGGAAATCCGTAGGTTACTTCAAACCTGCTGGATCGAAAAGTTATGACTACAGTACTAGTTCCGAGGATGTAGATGAAGATGCAGCCATTATGAAGGAATTTTTGTCAATGAAGCACAGTCTGTCAACCATTTGTCCCATTGTTAGAACTAAATCAAGCTATGATGAGCTTCTACGTATCGGCCATGAGACCTTATTGACGAAGATTAAGGAGAGCTACTCATCAATCTCTGAAGACTTCGATTATATCATTATTGAAGGAACCAAAGCATCCTGGCATCTGATGCATGTTGACCTCTCAACTCCCCAAATTGCAATGGAATTCAATGCATCTGTGATCTGCCTTGTAAACTTTCCCGATATCACTGCAATTGACGACATCCTTCTCCAGATAGAACTCTTCAAACAGCATGGTGTTGAAAAGGTGAGTATTGTCCTTAACATGGTTCCTCCAATGCTAAAGAAAACTGTAACCCAAGAAATCGGTCCTTTCCTTGCAGAAAGAGGAATCGATCTTGTCGGAGTCATATATCTTAATCGTGAATTGTTCAGTCCCACAGTTAGAGAGATTCAGAAAGCACTCGATGGTCAAATGATTGGCGACACTGGCAAAATGGAT
>JBHLRC010000050.1:0-10642 GCA_048882965.1 Candidatus Thorarchaeota archaeon | reverse complement strand
CCTTGTTGATCAATTCATGGTTGGTAGTATGGCGCCTGAAAATGCATTAAAGTGGTTCAGGAGAGTCCGTGATAAAGCAGTGATTACAAGTGGAGACCGGGCTGATATCTGCCTGACCGCTTTAGAAACTGATACAAACTTGCTTATTCTGACAGGTGGAATGGGTCCTGACATTGGCACAGTAGCCCGAGCACGTGAGAAAGGTGTCCCCATTATGATGACCGCTCATGACACATATAGAACTGGACATATTGTTGATGGTCTCATTGGTACGGTCACAGCTGACAACAAGGAAAAGTTGGCAATTGTAGAAACGATTGTTGGTAACGCTTTAGATTTGGAAGCAATTCTCAAGTAGTTTTAAAGGAGAAGGAGGGAGCATTGCAGCTCCCGATTCATTAAAGAGATGAACGCATATACGCCGGGAGGAGCAATACGCGCTCAATTAATGAACAGACTATGAATCATATGTCAGCTTGTATAGTTGAGCTAATACTAGGTCATTGTTTAGAGTATGACACAGGACTGTTCAGGGTATCTTTCGGGTTCATCTGTTTTTAGACTAAAATCAAATCAAATTCATTGAATTTTTGCATTATCAATGTCTCTCGGAATACATTTATGGTAGCTAATAATATCGAGGGCCGTTCAACAATATGTTGAGGTTGTGAATAAATGGCTTCAGATGCAGAGAGTAAAGCTGCTGGTGAATCTGAAGAAGGAGTAAAAGTGACTCAAGAGCTTGAATCCCTAAAGTGGATTCGTGAGAGACGCTCCATTCGAGAATTCACTGGCGAAAAAATACCCGATGAACACATCGAGTTGATATTGGAAGCAGCTCGGCATGCGCCGAGTCCTGAGAATATGTTGATGATACGTTTTGTTGTCATACGTGATGATCAAGAGAGCAAGGAATTCTTGGCAGATATCGCCCAAGAAATGGCTCAGACTGCTTTTGGAGGAGCCCCTTTTGAGCTCACAAGTGGACGAAACTGGTTTATCAGTGATCCTTACAGAGCGGCGGTCTATGCAAGACTGAGAGATGGTGAGCTTTTCAGATACCCTGAGAAGAGTGATGCTGTTATTATTGTCTGTGCCAGTGAGGCTTGGCACGATGCTGGATACCTGTATCCCAATTCCCTATTTGGATCCGTAGTTTCTGGAATGGCCGTGATGAATATGTGGTTGGTTGCTACGGAACTGGGTTATGGATGCGGATATGAGGCGTTGGTCACTTCTGATCCACGTCATGCTGAACTTGTACGAGACAGATTCGGCATTCCTCCAATTTGGGAACCTCTGTGCGCATTCTGTATAGGAAAGCGTGTCTCACCACGTGCTTTAGGTCCTAGCAGAGCACCTCTCGAGGGTCTGATGTATACTGAACGTTGGGGCAAACCATACAAGAGACTTGCCTTTAGAAAGGAGGACAAATAGCATGGAAGTTAATTTCGAGGGTGAAACATTAGACCATATGAAAGAACGTGCCAAAGAGGCTGGTCTTACTCTTGAGGGTTTTATTGAAGTAGTCATGGAGCAATTCTGTGACAACACAGGAGGAAGAGTCTACACAGGCAGATGGTCAGGTGGAGTTGTTGATGGTGAAAAGGGATTTCGCTATGTCCCTCAATGGCCTTTCAGACCAGGCTTCAAAGAGGCTACAGGAGACAAGGTGAAGAAGTGGAAGTCTGGAGAGAAATCCTACAGACCTCATCCCACAGGACAGTGGCCATTCTATCCTCGGCTGAAGGAAGGGGATATCCAGGCTGAATACTGGACAAGCAAGAAGATGATTCACCAATCATTCATCGATGACCGGAAGGGACGCATTGTAGTACTCATGGATGGCGACAAATATGACAGCTTCCTTGACAAGGTTGTTGAGAAAAAGGGAAATTATTGGGCATCTTCAGTTGATGCTGCGATGCAGGAAGCAGTGGATGACTGGATGGCCAAGGAGGAATGAAACAATGTCTCAATTACAAGAATTTTTCAAATTCCTGATGACACAATGCAATTCAAAGGATGACCTCAAGAAGCTACTTGCAGAGTGGGTTGGTCCTTACCATGGTAAAGTCCTTCAGGTTCATACTGAAGAGGGTCCTAGTTATATGGTTGTGACAAAGGACAAGATTGAGATTTTCGATGGTGTCTATCCAAGTCCTGATGTGATTTACAAGTCAAACGCAGAAACATTACTTGGCATCTTCACAGGCGAGGTTCCATTTAAAGATACAATGAAGCAAGGAAGTCTCGTCGTAATTGGGAATGCCAATGAAAGTGATCCATTAGCAAATCTAATCCTTCAGGTAATGATGGGTGCAATGTAGGAGGTCATTAATGTGGTGAATAAAATTGCAGTAATAGGCGCAGGACTAATGGGTTCTGGCATTGCCTATGTTTCAGCATGGAACGGCTTCAATGTAAGCATCGTCGATACTAAACAAGAGTTCGTTGACAAAGGTATGGAACGTATCCGTACAGATGTCATGACTGGTATTGACAAAGGGAAGATTTCCATGGGTGACGCTGAAGGACTCATGGGTAGACTGACCCCCTCCGTGAATCTTGAAGAAGCGGTCAAGGACGCTGATTTAGTCATTGAAGCGATCTTTGAGAACATGGAGGTTAAGAAAGAGGTCTTTGCAAAGATTGATGCCGCAGCACCAGAACATGCTATTCTTGCAACAAATACATCATCCCTGAGTATTGATGAGTTGGCTGGAGCTACTAAGCGACCTGAGAAATTCATTGGTATGCACTATTTCTCACCTGTACCAGCAATGAAGCTTCTTGAGCTTGTTATCGGAGAAAAAACAAGTGATGACGCAATTACAATTGCTGAAGAAGTGGGGAAGAAACAGGGCAAGACAACTGTGCGAGCAAAGAACAGTCCTGGTTTCATTGTAAATCGTATCCTTAATCCCGCACTGCTTGAAGGTATTCTCATGTACGAACGTGGCGAAGCAACCAAAGAGGAAATTGACAATGCAATGGTAAGCGTTGGTAGAGCTCCAGCTGGTCCCTTCACGTTAAGTGATTTTGTTGGGCTTGACATTGCTTTCAATGCTATGTCGACACTCTATAGGGAAATAGGGGATTGCTTCAAGCCGCCTGAAACATTGAAGAAACTTGTTGATGCAGGAGACCTAGGTATGAAGACCAAGAAAGGCTTCTACTCCTATGGTCGTGATGAGGAAGAACCCGAACCTCCGAAAGGTGCTGACCCAGAATGGATTGTAGAGCGCATCAACATTCCAGCTATACGAGAAGCAATGATTCTTGTTGATGATGGAATTGCCAGTGTTGACGACATAAACATGGCCATGAAGCTTGGAGCGAGCTGGCCAATGGGTCCATTTGAAATGCTTGACCATTTTGGTGTTGACAAGGTTCGCGATTTCATCAAGAAACTCAATGATGAGCTTGGCGACTGTTACTCAGTACCCAAATATCTAGGATAGAAACTGTAGGCGGGGTTTCAATCCCCGCCTCTGTCTTGTTTTATCAGATTGCTTGATGCTTCTAATTGAATTCTGAGCGAGATATATGGGGTTTATAAGTCGGTCACTACTCTCGAAAAAACATAGTCTCGCAAAAGGTGGTTACACGTGCCAGAATATGAAACATTACTTTACTCAAAGGAAGGTTCGTTTCTTTCTCCCGCAAAGAACGTGGCCGTAATCAAGATGAATCGGATTGATGCAATGAATGCCTTCAACGCAACTATCCTCAACGAGCTTGTTGAAGCTCTGAAAGAAGCCGAAAACGATCCAGAGGTAAGATCAGTAGTAATAGCATCAGCGCACGAAAAAGTGTTTGGCGTTGGTGCAGACCTGAAGGAGGCGCAAGCACTCCTGAGCAAACCTGATGAAGTCCAACCGCTTTTAAAACAAGGTATCGAAGCCATCGATACTGTTGCAAAGCTCTCTAAGCCAGTAATCGCAGCCATCAATGGACTCTGTCTTGGCGGTGGTTTCGAACTTGCTCTCGCCTCTGATATCCGAATCTGTGAAACTGAGGCAAAGCTTGGAGCAGTAGAGGTTGGAATTGGATTAATTCCCTCATGGGGCGGATGCGCTAGACTCCCCAGAATTGTTGGACTTGGAAAGGCGATGGAGATGATTCTAACTGGTGGACAGGTCACAGCGCAAGAGGCTCTGGAAATGGGTCTTGTGAGCAAAGTCGTTGGCAAGGATGAGTTGTTGAGCCAAGCCATGTGGTTCGGAGCGAAGTTTGGTGGAAATGCACCAGTAGCTATGAAGCTTGCAAAACAGGCGACACATATGGCTTTCGAGAGTGACTATGAACACAATTTCGAGTTTCAAGTCGACGCGGGTGTTCAATGTTTCCACACAAAGGATCTTGGTGAGGGAATCGCCTCAGTATTTGAGAAACGACGTGGAAAATTCACAGGAGAGTAACTTTTCTTGGTCCTCCCAATTGGGAGGATCTTCTCTTTCTTTCTCATGTAGTAGCTATTTCCAGACTATTCTCTTCATGTTTCTTGCACGCAACGACTTGGTCAGTTCTCCCAAATGGAACATACTATGGTTCATGACATACATGTACTTGTGCATGATTGAATTGAACCCCCTCTCTCCAAAGCCGTCATTTCCAAGAATCCCTTTGTCATCATGATTGCTTAAGATATTCATTGTTTGTTTCTTGACACGCGCTGTATAGTCTTCAAAGAACAACTTGTCCTTTGACTTCAAAGCTTCAGTTTCTTTTTCCCTTGAGTTTACTGAAACATCATTGATTGGTTTCCACTCCTTTGCTGAATTGCTGTTATAGAACTCGATTGCCTCTAGGATGTGAAAGAGGAGGTAAGAATATGTCCAATCATTCTCATCTTCTTTCCAAAACTCGCCATCCATTCTAGAAACCGCTTGATTGATCATATCAAACATCATACCAACTTCATGTTTCAGGGTATCAACAATTGTCATGGATGTTTCAAAGGAATTTAAGGTCATTAGTTTTGTCTTCTCTCCTATACTGAAAATTGGTGCTTCGAGTTTCATTTCGCTTTTTCATGGTTAATCGTCAACCTTAAGACCCCGTAGGCGATGGGAAGTTTCATACTGTAAACAAGTGAGACAGTCTTTGGAAACATTTGACTGGCTCTTCCCACGGAGGATAACAAAAATTGGCAAGAAAAGTTGCTGTTGTCGCTGGTGGCCACAGCAAATTTGGAAAAAGATACGATGCTACAATGAGAGAACTCTGTGCTGAAGCTTACAAACCAATCTATGATGAGGGACTCACACAAGACAAGATTGAGGCAAGTGTTCTTTCTTATGCTGCATCACAATTCACAGGTCAAGGTGCAGGATCTGCTCTGATTGCTGATTATCTAGGAGTACAAGATAAACCACACCTGAGAGTTGAATCAGCATGTACAACTGGAACAGCAAGTCTTAGAGCTGCATGGGGAATGGTTGCCGCAGGTCTTTACGATGTTATGTTGGTTCTGGGTGTTGAACAGATGAATCGTGTTTCATCAGCCGTTGCTACAGAATATATGTCACAGGCTGGTGATATGCGCTGGGAGTATCCTTTTGGTATCAGCTTCCCTGCATTCTATGCTCTTATGGCTTCTAGATATATGAGTGAGTATGGAATAGGGCATGAGGTCCTCTCAAAGATATCTGTGAAATCTCACCATTATGGTGCTCAGAATCCAAAGGCACATCTACCGAAAGAGGTGTCCTTGGAGGAAGCAAACAATGCTGTTCCTATTTGCAGACCCCTGAATCTCTATGATTGCAGTCTGATTACTGATGGTGCTGCTGCAGTTGTTATAGCAGCTGAAGACCGAGTGAAGGAATTCACAGACCGACCAATGTGGATTAAGGGTATAGGGGCTGGCGCATCTGCGATGATGATTCAAGACCGTGAAAGCCTTACATCAATTCCAGGAGCCAGGCGTGCTGCAAAGGCTGCTTACAAAATGGCTGGCGTTGAACCAAAGGACATTGATATGGCTGAAGTTCATGACTGTTTCTCAATCGCGGAACTCATTGCTTATGAGGACCTTGGTTTTGCAGAACCAGGTAAGGGTCCAGAAATTGTGGAGAATAAGGAAATGTACCATGATGGTCGAATTCCTGTTAATTGCGATGGTGGCCTCAAGAGTAAAGGTCATCCACTTGGAGCAACTGGGGTGTCAATGACCTATGAAATCTTGAAGCAAATGAGGGGTGAGGCTGAGAATCCTTCCCGCCAGATTGATGATGTAAACCTTGGTTTAGCACACAATGTAGGACAATCGGGTCAGTTCGTCAATGTGTTCATCTTTGAGAGGGGTTGGTAAAGAATGGCAGAACAAGAAGAAATCTATCTAGGTTATTCTACTGACAAAGCTATAACTCCCTTCTTCCATAAATTTCTGGAGGCATTGGAAGAAAAGAAACTAATGAAAAGTAAGTGTCCAAAGTGTGGAGCTGAGTATTTACCACCGAGACAGCATTGTCAGCACGATATGACTGAATGTGAATTGACCGAGTTCACTGAGCGAGAAGCAAAACTCTACTCTTATGTCATTGTAGACTTTGCGCCAGCAAGCCTGTCATCAAAGCAACCCTATATTGTTGCCATTGGAGAGTTCCCGTCAGGTCTAAGACTGACAGCACACATAACCAATCCAATGGGTCCACCTGAGGTAGGAATGCCATTAAAACTGGCTTTTGACCATCAAGACAAAATGGTCACTTACAAATGGCTAGTGTAATTCAAGGATGAGCCTTCGGGCTCTCCCTTCTATTTATTCTCAACTCGACGTTTCTGAGTACTATCACGGAATGATATACATCCATTAGGACACTCTTCTATACAATTCCCGCACTCCTTACAATACATGACATGTGCAACTTGCGGTTTTTCATCTAGTTTCTCATAGACCCCATATCTACAGGTCTTCACGCATGTCCCGCATCCATCACAGCAATTCTCGTCTATTATCGTGGGAATCTGTAATCACCTAATTGATTTGGCTCTGACAAAAAGTATAGTCATATGAATGGTAGTTTTGTGACATAAACTAGTGATCAATGTATGACAAGGTCGTTTTGGGACATTTGTTCCAAGATTGCTACCCAACGTGTCTGCATTGTGACTGCTTTCAGAGTTTCTAGGTAAATACGGGAGGCTTCTCTGGATTTACAATGCCCGATTCTCTCAAGGGCTGTATCAATCACATTCTTGACATCATTTAACCTACGTTTACCAGCATTCCGTCTATAACCCGAGAATATGATATAGTCTTTCTTGACTTCCCTAAGACCTTGGATTAGTTGGGATTCTTCCTGAACAATTGTCTTGAAATCATAGGAGCTTTCAAGGGATGCCATCATAGCACTGAGACTTTGTTTCCATACATCCCTCTGCTCTGGGTTTGCCATTATTTCAATCTCCGGCAGATTGCTGCAATCAACATCTAGCAAACGCGTAATTAAACATTGAGTGAGTTCTCCGTAATACGCGCGAATACAAGTCTCCTCTCTCAATATATTAGATTTCATTCTCAAGAGCAACTGGCACGAAGGCTTATTACTCACCTCTGAATCAGGGCGACTAAAGGAGGATGTGCTGTGTCTGAACAAGAAGTTCTCTACGAAGTAACTGATGGTGTCGCGACCATTACCATAAATCGACCAGCGAAATACAATGCTTTGAACACTGCTGTGAGATCAGCTATGTCTGATTTCCTGAAGAAAGCTGAGGAGGACGATTCCGTCAGAGTCATAGTCCTGACAGGTGCGGGTGAGAAGGCTTTTGCTGCAGGAGCTGACATCTCTCAATTCCCAGGTGTAGACTCAAAAGGAGTACGTCCAGCAGCAAAGCAAGGGCAGGATCTCAGTGTGTATATAGAATCAATTAGTAAGCCTGTTATTGCAGCGGTTAACGGTTTTGCACTGGGTGGAGGTTGTGAGCTTGCAATGGCTTGCGATATTCGATATGCCTCCGCAAATGCAAGATTTGGCCAGCCTGAGATTCTATTGGGCATCATTCCCGGATATGGAGGTACTGTCAGGCTCCCACGACTTGTAGGTCTTGGAATTGCTAAGGAGCTGGTATATACTGGTGACCAAATCAAGGCTGACGAAGCCTTGCGAATCGGTCTTGTTAACAAAGTCTTTGATTCTGTTGAAGAACTCTATAAGGGTGTCAAAGAACTTACAGATAAGCTCGTTGAGAAACCCGGAGTCGCAATCAAGCTTGCAAAACAATCGTTGAACAATGCTTGGCAAATGTCTCTCCGAGATAATCTTGCATTTGAACTTGACGTGTTCTGTCAGACCTTTGATACTAAGGACAAGGAAGAAGGTGTAGCAGCTTTCCTTGATAAACGAAAGCCAAAATTCAAACACAAGTGACATCAATCCGAAGCACTCTTGAACCAGTTTGCTAACGAACGTCACTACTAGGGCTAGATAGATTTCAGGTGGCTAAATAATGACAACGAATGCAAAGGGAAAATCTGTTGCAGGTGCTGAAAAGAGTGAGGATGCGAAAATAGCTTCTGGATTGGAAGTCCTAAAATATATCTGGGCTCGCCGCTCAATCCGTGAGTTCACGGGAAGTACGATTCCCGATGAGCACATTGAATTGATACTAGAGGCTGCTCGTCATGCACCGAGTCCTGAGAATATGCTGATGATCCGTTTAATTGTGATAAGGGATGATCAAGGGACTAAGGAGTTTATTGCTGACATTGCTCAGGAGAATGCAAGAACAGTATTTGGCAATTCTCCTTTTGAAATCACAAGTGGTAGGAATTGGTACATTGGAGATATGTATCGAGCAGCTGTGTTCTCCCGACTCCGTGAAGGAGAGTTGTTCAGGTACCCTGAAAAGAGCGACACTGTCATAGTTGTTTGTGCTAGTCCTGCATGGCATGATGCAACAAAGCTATACCCCAATGAACTCTTTGGTTCTGTGGTTGCAGGTATGGCAGTACAAAATATGTGGATGGTTGCTACAGCAATGGGCTATGGGTGTGGCTATGAAGCTTTGGTGTGCTCAGACACGCGACATACACAAATGATTCGCGAAAGACTTGGAATTCCACCAATTTGGACACCGTTAACGGCTTTTTGCATAGGCGTTCCAGTATCAACGAGACATCTCGGACCTAGCCGCCCGCCACTGGAGGGGTTAATGTATGATGAGCGTTGGGGAAAACCATACACAAGATTAGCATTCAGAGAAAAGGAGTGAAGTGAATGAAGGTACGCAGGATAGCTGTTATAGGTGCTGGACTTATGGGCACGGGTATCTCATATGTTTCACGAGCATCGGGATATGACGTAATAATGACTGATTTAGATGACGATGCGATAAATCGTGGTCTATCACGACTCAAGGGTTATGTGGAATCTGGAGTCAAACGAGGCAAGTTAACACCTGAAGATGGTGAAAGGATAATCAGTCAATTAGTAACAACTACTAATCTGAAGAAAGCAGTAAGTGATGTTGATCTAGTTATAGAAGCTGTATTTGAGAACATGGATGTCAAGAAGAAGATATTCAAAGAACTGGACAGTGTTGCAAAGCCGCACACAATCCTCGCTTCCAACACCTCCTCACTAAGTATTACCGAGCTTGGAAAGGTCACGAATCGACCTGAAAAGGTGATTGGGATGCATTACTTCTCTCCTGTGCCTGCAATGAAGCTTCTAGAGGTAATCATAGGAAAAGAAACGAACGAGGACACTATTCAAACTGCTTTGGATGTAGGCGAAAAGCAGAGAAAGATTACAGTGAAGGCAATCGATAGCCCAGGGTTTATTGTCAACAGACTCCGAGCACAGATTGGGAGGGCAATATACCAAATCTATGAACAAGACTTAGCAAGTGCTGAGGAGATCGACACAGCCATGAAAGAGAAGTTCGGTGTACCGATAGGATCATTGGAACTAGCTGACTTTGTTGGCCTGGATGTTTCCCTTGGTACCGGGAGTACTCTTGAGAGAGAGTTGGGAGAATGCTATAAGGTCCCTGAAATTATCAAGAAATTTGTAAAGGAAGGACGACTCGGACGAAAGACTGGCAAGGGTTTCTATGCATATGAAGATGGGCAGAAACGGTCACTTGACGAACCAAAGGGTGCAGATCCAGACTGGTTGGTCACTCGAATCATCATGCCATATCTGAGAGAGGCAATGATTGAATTCGAAACTGGAATCGCATCAAAGGAGGACATTGACAAGGCTATGAAATTAGGCTCCAACTATAAAGAGGGCCCCTTTGAAACAATTGAACGTCTTGGTTTCGATACGGTTCGTGAGGAGTTGCTGAAACTTCAGCGGGAATTTGGGGATTGCTATAGCCTTCCTAAAATGCTTCAGTGAATCAGGATGTGAAAATACTATGGCAGAGGATGTTGTTCTCTATGATGTAGATGGAGCAATAGCCACAATCACAATAAATCGCATAGACAAATATAATGCCTTCAACCTTTCAGTCAAAGAATTTCTTCTTAATCTGCTTAAACAAGCTGAAGGAGACCCGTCAATCAGGGTTGTCATAATCACAGGTGCTGGTGAAAAAGCCTTCGTCTCGGGAAGTGATATCACCGATTTTGTGGGAAGAAACTCCAAAACCATCCGTTCTGTTGTTGATCCCAGCCGAGATA
>JBHLRC010000049.1:0-21052 GCA_048882965.1 Candidatus Thorarchaeota archaeon | reverse complement strand
TCCTCTGGTCCTATCCCATCGTAGCATGATGCAATAAGAATCATGATTCCTCCAGGCTTGAGGGCATATAGACAATTCTCGAACCCCTTCTGTGCTTGGTAGAGATTCTGATCTAGTGGAGAGTGTACGACAGAGACCAGAATATCTGGAGCTTCATTAATTGGGGGTGCATATACTTTCTTCGCAAGCTCAGCTCCTTGATACAACTGCTCAAATATGTCACCCGCAAATGAACCTACGATTTTCTCTGACCCATCCAGAACTACATTAATCCCGAAGACTGGATGCGAATCAGTCACAAAATGTGCAGCCTCTTCAAGATCCTCATGCAATGGATTTCCTTTGAGTTTTAGGATGCGACTCTCATCAAGTAATGCCATAGAGTGATTGGCTTCGATACTATAATATTCAGAGATGCCGGGAAGAAAGCTCTTTCTTCCACCAGTAAAACCTGCAAAGTAATGTGGTTCTATCGAGTTTATAGTGATGATAGCTTCATATTCGTTGATGATCTTATTGACCCTGACCTCGGTTCCTCGACTTGTTGTACCCAGAGAAATGAACTCTCCAGTCGCTTTTGAATCATGAAATACAACTAACTCCCTAAGTTGTGAATAGTATTCTCCTAGAATCAGACTCCTCACATCTTCCTCAGAGGGTAAAGAGTGCGTTCCACTAGCTATTATGATGCCTATCTGTTTATTTTTGAGAAAAGGGAGTATGTGCTTCAACAATTTTGGAGTTGGTGTTGCTCTAGCATGATCATTTAGAATAATGAGAAATGAGCTGTAATCTCCAATAAACTGCTGGAAGCTTGGGGAGTTAATAGGTTCTTTCAGTGATTCTGATATGACCTCTTCTTCAGATTTAATCAAATCTAATGAGAGTGGTCTGATGACTTCAACACTGATTCCATCTGGCATTTCTACATCAATATCTTTTCCATCATAGTAGAATTGAATAGTCGTCATTGTCCGCAAAGAAACATTGCTCTTTGCTCCATATAAGCAGAGTCCTGTGTCATCTATTCATACACTTGTGACAACCAACCAGATTCCCACTATTGTAGCAATTGTGCCAACAATACCTCTCCAGGTTACTCGCTCCTTAAGATAGATGATTGAGATTGGAAGAGCAAACAACGGTGCTGTAGAACCAATGACTGCACCTATTGTTGCTCCAATAAGTTTGATTGAAGCAACATACAATAATGAGGCGAATCCCATCCCAAAGAAACCTGCAACTGCTATAATTTTTGCTGCTCTTTTTGATAGAGGTTTTGAACGAGCTCTGTATGATATTGAAAAGATTGGTACCATTGCTATGGAACCTATGGACATCCTGAATAGATTGGCATCTATAGGGTCTATAGTGGCGACACCTATTTCCATGAAAATTGTAGCGAATGCAAACATAATGGATGAGGCAAGAGCTAAAGCCAGTCCCCACCAATCAAATTGATTTTCTTTCTCCTCCGAGTTCTCTTCTGCCAACTCTCTTGAAACAAGAATTACTCCAAAAATTGCCAGAATGATTCCTATTGTAGTACTAACTCTTAGGATGTCATGAAGAAGGAAAAGGGCAAACAAGTATGTAAAAATCGGATATGTGTTAGAAACAGGAAAAGCTCGAGATACACCTATCCTTTCCTGACTACTCAGGTATGCCGCATCCCCAAATGCTCCTCCAAAAAGGACAGAAATAGCCAGAGGCAGCAAAACAGTAGGTGGGAGTAAGAATTCATGGTTTCTCCAAGGAATGACAACAAGTACTAGCATGAGCGCCAGAGATACCCACATTTTGATAGAGTTAGCAATGAGGGCGTTGACACCTTCTCTTTGACCCCTTATGAGTACATTTTGTATTGCGAACAAGGCTGAGCTCAACAGACCTATGCTTATTCCGATAATTAGATCTGACATAGTTAGTTGAACTCCAATGAGCTTGGCTGGTCAATCGTGAATAAGAATATGTCCCTAAATCCAGAACTTTGTGTAGAGGTTTTTTGTTTCCAATTTGTAACCGGTTTTTTCGATTTTTGATGTTTCCGAAGCAATAAATAGAGGTTCCGTATAGAATTAAGCTACTTGTAGGTTTGAACTTACAAGGAGGAAGAAATTGTGTCTGAAGAACGCGTGAGAGAGAGAGCTCCAATGGGTTATGGTGGTGCAAGTATTGCATTCATAGCTGTCTATGGTGCAATAAATGGAGCATTATCTCTAGTGCCCATATTCCCATACTTTGGAGGCGGAGGATTCATTCCGCTATCAGTGATATTCACTGCGATTGGTCCTCTTGTGCTAGGACCAGTTGGAGGAATACTTGCTGCCATCATTGGTGGCTTTATCGGTATGTTTGTGAGTCCAGCTATGTTTCCATTAGGTCTGTTGGATGTTTTACTAACGGGTATACTTCCAGCAGTATTCGTTGCACTCATGATAAATACTGATAACACAATGGATTGGATTCTCACAATATTAGCTGTAATCATCACTGGTGTGATGTTTATAGTATTTCCATACGTATGGCCCACATTGCCTGGCGAAACACCCGACATGATGTACTTTCTATCAACCTTAGTCTTTTGGGTGCCGTGGCTTATTGTGTTGCTAACGCCTATTGGTAGGTCTTGGATTCCCGAATGGGCTAGGGGGGATGATCCTACGAAGAGGTACGTCGGTGTATTTTTGGCAGTGTTAATGGGAATTGAAGTGTTCTATTACTGGTGGGGTGCTCCTTACTGGTATATCTTCAATTATCCTGTTGCATTGGCGTACGTCGCCAACCTGGGTTATACTTGGTGGTGGCCAATACTATGTATAATTACGACCATCATTGCTATTCCAGTTGTGGAAGCACTGAAGAGAAGCGGCTTACCACGTATTCCAAGAGCGATTTGGTAATACCAAAGACACTGGTTCATCTGAGCCAGTGTTTCTCATTTTTTTTCTTGGCAATTCCAAACTATTAGTTACATCTTGAAATTAGTTGCATTTCATGTGGTATGCTTGTAAAAAACCAAACAGATTTAACCCATGCAAGTAGGGAACCTGTTTTGTAGTGTGTGCGGAAAATGACAGAGAACAGCATCGAGATCAGCAATCTTACCTTTACTTACGAACGTGGGCCTCTGGCATTGCAGGGTGTTACTCTGAATGTAAAAAAAGGCGAAATTGTTGGAGTGATGGGTGCAAATGGATCTGGAAAGACGACCCTCTGTTTCCATCTTAATGGAATTATACCAACTGTCTATGCTGGTACTGAGAAAGGATCAATTGCTATGTGTGGCTTAGATCCCTGGGAAACTCCAATCATCGATTTATCACAAAAGGCAAGTATGGTCCTTCAGGACCCAGAAACACAATTCACTACTACTGATGTTGCATCAGAACTCTACTTTGGTCCTGCTAATCTGGGTGTAGAAAAAGAGGAGATATTTAGACGTGCTAAATGGGCCTCAGGTGTCTGTGGTATAAGTGGACTCGAGGAGAGAAAACCACAGGAACTTAGTGGGGGACAAAAACAACGTGTAGCTTTGGCTGCAGGTCTGACAATGCTTCCTGAGGTTCTCATTCTTGATGAACCAACGAGTCAACTCGATCCAGTGGGTACTACTGAAGTCTTCGATGTTGTACACGAGCTAGCTGATTCCAAAGACATGACGATTGTGATTACAAGCCATAAGACTGATGAAGTTGCAAGACTCGCGAGCAAAGTGCTAGTTCTCAAAGACGGTGAAATGATAGCTTATGGAACACCTAAGGAGGTCTTTTCGCAAGCAGAGATCCTCAACAAAGTTGGGGTCAATCCACCTGCAGCAGCATCTCTTGCTGTTGCTCTCGCTAAGAAAATACCTGGCTTTGAAGAGAAATATCAAAAATCAGGTGGCATTCCACTCACAGTCAATGAATGCTATGACCTTTTGAAACAACTTCTTGATGAGAGTTATCTGAAGATAGAGTGGCATGAACCGGCACAGCCCAAAAGGGTAGAAGACTCGCCTGTTCTAGAACTTGAGAATGTGACCTTTACATACCCCGCCAGAATTCCGGTCACTGCTCTACGGGATGTTAGTCTTACTGTTAACAAAGGGGAGTTTGTTGCTATTATTGGTCAAAATGGTAGTGGCAAAACAACTCTTGTGAAACACTTCTTGGGACTTCTTGAACCTACTGAAGGTGCTGTGAGAGTGGATGGTGAAGATGTAAGTGAACTCACAATTGGGAGTATAGCTAAGAGTATAGCTCTCATCCTTCAGAATCCCGACTATCAGTTATTCTCTATCAGTGTGCAGAAGGAACTAGAATTTGGGTTGAGGAACCTAGGACTTCCTGAGGAGGAGATCTCACAGAGAGTTGAAGCTGCACTAGATGAGGTTGGTCTTGAGGAGGTACGAGACATCTTCCCATTCCGACTCAGCTTTGGAGACCGAAGAAAAGTCGCAGCAGCTGCTGGGATAGCCATGGATCCCGAGGTTCTCATATTGGACGAACCAACCACTGCACAAGATTATGTTGGGCGGCATGTTCTGTGCCAGATTGCAACTAGAATGCGTGACCAAGGTAAGACAATAATCATGATCTCTCATGATATGGACTTGGTGGCACAGTATGCTGACAGGCTCATTGTAATGGCTGAGGGACGAATTATCGCTGATGGTCCAAAAAGGGAAATCTTTGACATGAAGGATGAGTTAGAACAGGCTTTTCTGAAACCTCCCCAAATAACACAGATATCACAATTACTTCGTGATTATGGCATTAAGGCGAATCTCGTAACCGTGGAGGAGCTGGAAAGATGTTTCAAACCAGGAGGTGGTTTCTAGATGGCGTTCGAATATGTTAAGAAAGACACTCCTTTGGACAGAATGAATCCACTAGTCAAACTCCTGTATATGGCTCTCGCTCTACTTTTAGTAGTGCAATGTACACGTATTGATACTATTAGTATTCTATTAATCTGGATTCTAATAGCCTCAGCATGGTGGATAGTGGGGAAAGTCGAGCTCAAAAGCTTGGGTTTTCTGATTAAGCTTCTAAGCTTCCTATTTGTATTCTTGTTCATTGTTCAAGGGCTGACTTATAGATTCGGAGACCAAACCGTGATTCTGAAGCTCTTTGATTTTCCTGTCGGTGGTGGAGCTGTTAATTATGGCGAGCTGACTGTGGGAGGAGTCATGTTTGGGCTAGTCATTGCATTAAGGGTCATCGCAGTGGTCATGGTAATTCCCATCTTCACAATGACATCTCCCATGAGTAAAATAAGTGGTGCTCTTACCAGAGTTCGCGTACCTCAGAAAGTAATTTTCATGTTCATCACTGCAATGAGATTCGTTCCTCTCGTTCAAGAGAGCATGGATAATATCATTGAAGCTCAGAAGATACGCGGATTTGATCTCGACTCCGCTGGTATTTATCAGAAACTACGAAGAGCGTATATTCCTATAATCACTCCTCTTCTACTGTTAATGTTTCGGCGAGCGATGGACCTGGAGGTAGCGATAAATGCTCGTGCCTTCGGTGCCAAGAAAGAGAGAACAGATGTCGAGGATATCTCCTTCAAGGCTAGGGATTACATTGGAAGTCTAATCATGATCTCGACATTCTTGTTTTGTATTTATCTTCTCTACTTCGACCCCACGTTGATTACCTGGAATCTTCTTGTTATGTTGGTAACTGGCATTAGTTCTGCCATTGGCGGTGCTCTTTATGCATTCGGGATTACGAACCTGATCACGAGCATCAACTCCGCTCTTCTAGACATTCCTGTTATTGACGTCATTGGAGGATTCTTCAATCAAAACCTACTCACTGGGTATGGTGCTATTATAGCAATCCTCCTTATCGTCTACATTGTATATCGTTTGATAAGAAGGAGAACCAGGAAAAAGAAGAGAGCCAAAGTGTAGGAGCATGTTCCAAATGAAAAACATCCATGAGCTTCTCATTACAGTTGTTGGTGAAAATAACGTTATCACAGCAAAAGTAGATAGAATCGCGTACGCACGTGATCTAACACCCTACTTTTCTCCTCCAGATCTGATTGTTTTTCCAGAATCTAGAGAACATGTGATTGAAATCCTCAAGATAGCCTCAAAGAACGGCATTCCAACGACTCCTCGAGGCGGTGGTGCATCATTCCAAGGATCTTCTTTGCCTGTCCGGGGAGGAATAATCCTTGACATGAGTAGGATGAACAAGATTATAGAAATAAACAAGGACGACATGATTGCTATTGTCCAGCCTGGAGTAAGGTATGAAACGTTTGAACATGAACTAAACAAGCAAGGGTTGACCTTCCCTCATGATGTAGGAAGTCACGATGCAGCCACGATAGGAGGTATTCTTGCGTCTGATTCTAATGGGCATCATGCATACAAACATGGTCGGGTCAGTCCTTGGATTCAAGGAATGGAGGTAGTTCTCGTAGATGGTTCAGTTCTAAGTCTTGGCTCTCGAGCCCCTAGGTACAACATGGGGTATAACCTCTCCGCATTGATTTCAGGATCAATAGGTACCCTCGGTATCATCACAGAGGCTACTCTTCGACTCGTTCCTAGGATGGAATACGAGGCAACAATTGGTGCATTTTTCCAGGACTTGGATGACCTCATGAAGGCGTCTCATGCAATTACAATGTCAGGGGTCGATTGCGGAACACTTGAGGCTACAGATGGTTATACTGTGAACACCATAAGTGACGTGATGGACCTCGGATTTCCAAAATGTGAGGGCAACTTTGTTGGTGATGTACAGGGGTTCAGTGAAGAAGAGCTACAACTCAAGCTCAACACCATCAGGAAGATCCTAGAGGAACATAATGGAGAGAAGATAATCATCGCAAGAGATGATGAAACTACCAGGATCTTATGGGCACCACGACTGGAGATTGATATAGCCATCATGAAGGTTCACCCTGGATACAGAGAGATTGGTTTTGCAGCAGCAGATCCTTGTGTGCCTCTTTCTAAGATGGCTGATGCCATGAGGGAGATTGGTCGAATCATCCGCTCTCATGGAATACTTGCAGCAGTGTTTTGTCACACAGGTATTGGAATCATACATCCTGCTGTGTTATTTGATCCACTGAATAGAGAACATTGGATTGGAGTTAAGAAAGCTGAGAAAGAGATACTCGACTATGTTGAGAGTATAGGTGGGGTCATCACGGCCGAACATGGTCTAGGGTATGTCAAAAACATCTACGTAGAACAAGCTGTTGGCGGTTTGAAACTTAAACTGGACAGAGCGATTAAACGCATATTTGATCCTGAAAACATTCTAAATCCTGGAAAAATGGGTCTTGACACAAATGAGCGTGATGCAAACGTGCAGTTCATGTATGACGAGTATGTTTCTGATAGTGAACTCTGGGGGGCTGAGAAGTGAGCTTCGAGGAACACAAACACATTATTCTTGAATGTGTCAGCTGCGGACTTTGCCAGTCGAACTGTCCTGTATACAAGCAGACCAATCTGGAATCAAACAGCGCGAAGGGCAAGATGTCCATTCTTTATGCACTCCTTAAGGGGTGGTTGGACTGGGATGAGGTAGCTGAGAGGATGTATGAGTGCACCACCTGTAAGAACTGCCAAGCAACTTGCCTCTCTGGACTTGATATTGCTGCTGTCATTGAAGCCGCAAGGGAAGAGTTAGTGAAGCGAGGTTATGGTCACTCAGTTTCAGAGGAACTAGCAAAGAACCTGCGTGAAACACATAATCCCTTTGGTGAAGACACAAAGGAAAGGGAGCGTCTAAGACAACTTGCGGAGGCTGAATGAGATGTTGGTGTACTTTGCTGGTTGTATGGCGACTTATAGACTACCGAGTATTGCAGAAGCTACAATCAAAGTCCTTAAGCATGCAAGTTTGGATTTCAAGATGCTAGGTGAGGATGAGTGGTGCTGTGGTAGTGTGACCCTCCGAACAGGATTTGTAGACGATGCCAAAATCTTGGCTCGTCATAATGTGGATGCTCTCAAGGCTGCAGGTGCAACACGTGTTGTCACAGCCTGTGCAGGATGTTTTCGAACACTCTCTATGGACTATCCTGAACTACTGGGTGAGGAATTACCTTTCGAGGTCATACATTTTCCAAGTCTTCTCAAGGAGCTGATAGAGGACGGAAAAATAAAATTCCCTAAAGGGAAAGAAGTTTCAGTCACGTATCATGATCCCTGTCATATTGGCCGACATATGGGTATTTATGACGACCCACGAGAGGCTTTGGAATCGATACCCGGTGTGGATCTGCGCGAGATGCATAAGAGTCGTGAAAATGCTTCTTGCTGTGGTGCAGGAGGTGGAGTCAGATCTACAAGTCGTGATCTTGCTCGGGGTGCCGCAGAAATCAGAATTAATGAGGCTGAGGAAACCGGCGCTGAAGTGCTGACTACTGCATGCCCATTTTGTACATTCAACCTGCGGGAAAGCGTGGAAAGAGGTAAGAATGACATTGAGATGCTTGATTTTCCTGAGTTTGTTGCCAAAATACTAGGTTTGTAGAGGTTCCCAAGGTGGTCAATAATTATCACAAAAAAATACGAAGAGAAATTGACGAGCTCCCCAGAAGCGGAATTGAACTTGTGCTCCATATCTCAAATTACTATCCAAACCTTAGTCTTGGAATTGGTGAACCGAATTTTGACACGCCTCCACACATTGTAGAAGCTGCCATTCAAGCATTAGAACAGGGAAAGACACACTACACTCCTGATGAGGGACTGAATGAGCTCAGAGAGGCTATTGCTGAAAAGACAAGGAATGAAAATGGATTTGACCCGGATCCAGAAACCGAAATCGTTGTAACTGCTGGAACAAGTCCTGCTTTGTATGGTGCAGTTCAGACAGTCATTAATTCTGGTGATGAGGTAATCATCCCCACACCTGCTTACTTCTCTTATGATTCCATTGTAAGGATTTTCGGGGGGAAACCTGTCCATGTCCCTGGAGTCGAGGATTCATCTTTTATTCCTAATCAGAATGATCTGGCAGAAGCTATTACTTCCAAGACTAAACTGATTGTTATCTGTACACCTAATAATCCGACCGGAGGTGTGTGGGAAAAACAACAGCTAAGGGCAGCACTAGATCTGGCGGAAGACCATGACCTCCTTATACTGGCTGATGAGCTATATGAGAAACTTGTGTATGATGGAGTGAGTAATTTCAGTGTTGCATCTCTGCCGAATGCTCATGAGCGAACAATCACCATAAATGGACTCTCTAAGAGTCATGCAATGACAGGTTTCAGGATTGGATGGATTATTGCTCCATCTACAATATTAACTAGCTTTTCTAGAATCCATGAACACTCGACAATCTGTGCTTCTGCAATATCACAAGAGGCCGCACTCGCAGCCTTGAGGGGCTCTCAGGAATCTGTTGTGGAAATGGTCAAAGAGTATGATCGTCGAAGGAAGAAGATGATCGAAAGCATAAACAAAGACTTACCAATGATGCAAGCCAAGGCACCAAGGGGTGGTTTCTTTGTGTTTACTAATGTCAAGGAACTCATTGAAAGCCGACTGGAGGAAATGAAGAGAAGCTTGAAAGATGAAGGTAGAAACCTCCTTGACTCAATGCCCTCGCGTCTTTTCTCGTCAAAGGATCTGGATGTGAGTGGTTCGTTGGTTTCAATGTTATATCTCGCACACTTTGCTAGAATTATGGGTGTTTGTGGAAGCTTCTTCGGACCAGGCGGCGAAGGATATCTGAGACTTTCCTTTGCCCAGGATTATGATCAGATTGAAACCGCATTGGAAAGAATGGCTGAAACGTTGAACAAAATAGCATAGAATGAGGCGACTACTATGCTGAAAATAGGGGCGAGTTTCACTCAATCCTTGTCGTGTTTGGTCAATGGATATATCCCGTGAGTCTTAGTTGAATCAATCATTGCCTTGATGTTTTCATTCGGACACGTGGGAGGAACATCACATCCAGGCGCTAGTACAAATGCACCGTTCAGGCCTCCTGTATTCATTGCATCAATACTGGCTCTTTCCACCATCTCAGGAGTGCCGTTCATGAGTATACCTGCAGGATCAATATTGCCAACAAGCGCAGTCTTTCCAATAACCTCGCGAGCAGCAGACATATCCACCATCGAATCAACACTGAGACCATCTGCACCTGTGTTAGCCATGTCTTCAATGATTGGCATTGTGTTTCCACATATATGAAACACCACTTTTACTCCCTTCCTATGAGCCCAATCTACCAGCTCTTTGTCAAAAGGCCAGAAGAACTTCTGGTACATTCTAGGTGAGACCAGGTCTGGAGACCCCGGTGATGATGAGAAATCAAGAACATCAATACCAAAATCTAGTACTGGTTCCACAGCCGCCTTGAATGCATCCATACTGAACTTGAAAAGCTCCCCAACAAATTCAGGGTCTTCAATAAGGGATTCCATTAGAAACTCGATTTCAACAATTCTCGCGGCATTGGAGATAGGTCCAGTTGTCATGTACCAGACTGCACGGTGTTTTCCAAATTGCTCTGTAAGCTGCTTCGCATGAAGAGTTGCCGCTTGAATGGATTTGTCTCTCTTCGGATCGAGCTGTTCTAATTTGTCAAGCTCTGAAGCATCAGATATGGCTGGTTTCTGAAGGAGTGGAAATCCAATTGATGGAAACTTCCATGTTGTACCAAAATATGACGGAATCACTATAGAACTAAGACTTGGTACAACTGCATCCGCACCAAAATCAGTATCAAACCTACGCCAAGTATCTGTCATTAGGTTGGGATTTTGAAAGGCTTTGGAAGTATCAACACCGTAACTACTGAACACCCATGTTGATGATACAATTGCCACGGGAACACGTTCTGGAGTTTCTCCAGACAAAGCAGTCAGAATTAGGTCCTTGGAAGATTCCACTCTCTACTCCTCCATCAAATGAATTGCGAGATCAACAGCATCCTTTGCATCCTCACCATAACCGTCTGCTCCAATTTTCATAGCATATTCTTTAGTAACTGGTCCCCCACCCACCATTACCTTTACTCTAATCCCCTCCTCTTTTACTAGATCCACGATTTTTTTCATTCCCATCATTGATGTTGTCATAAGGGCTGAAACACCAATCAGATCCGCGTTGCTTTCCTTTGCCGCTTTCACAAATTCCTTTGCTGGTACATCTCTACCAAGATCAATAATAGTGAAACCTGCGGCTTCAAGCATTGTTGCAACCAGATTCTTTCCAATCGTGTGGATATCTCCCTCACATACTCCCAACACCACTATCCCGGTTGCCTTCTTTTCCATGTCCTTTAGGAATGGTTGAAGCACCTCCATAGCAGCTTCAAATGCTTTCGCGGACATGAGAATCTCTGGGATGAAATACTCTCCTTCTTGATACAATACACCTACCTCTGACATAGATGGTGCGCAAATTTCAGTAATAATGTCATACGCCTTCATCCCTGATTCTAGTAGATGATTCACTAGTTCTGGAACTTCCTTCCTCTTTCCCTTGATTATATGCTCCTTTAACTGGGCTGCTTTCTGTGCTTTACTCAAAATCAATGCCTCTACTTGAGAATCAAAAATTATCAACCTTTTATCTTGTTCGAAGATTCGACATGAAGAAACTAATTCATTTCATGAGTTTTATTAGATTGCCTGCTATTCCCACGTCTTGGTCCTAAAAGATGGTTGAAAACTCATATGAAATTGTAGCAGAATCTTTGCGGTTCAAGCAACCTGGCAGAGTTCCAGTGATCCCCATTATTGGCCTTTATTCCATGAACTTCAGTGGATTCTCAACTAGTGAACTTCTTCACGACGCAGAGAAGCAGGCTAAGTCACAACTCACCTGTCAATCGAAATTTGGATATGATGGCATTTTCAATGTAATGGATCTTAGTTTAGAGGCCCAAGTCTTGGGAGCCGAAGTTGAGTTTCCTTCGAATTCATTTCCCTATGTGAAAAATCACCCATTAAATGATGCCACAAAATTCGAGGAGTTACCAGATTTAGAAGTCAGGTCAACTCGACTGTCAGTTTTTACTGACACCATCAATCTATTTGTTCAGGAATTGAAAAATGAAGTATACATAAGCAGTTACGTGATCGGCCCTTTCACGCTCGCAGGTCATCTATTGGGTATCGATGAACTTATGGAACTCACTGTCGAAGACAGTGAAACAACCGCATCACTAGTGTCATATTGCGCTGAAATATTGGAACCTTATATCGAAGCACAGGTTCAAGCTGGCACGGATAATATTGTGATACTTGAACCCAGTGCTAGCAGTAGCTTAATTTCACCTACTTTCTTCAAATTGTTCTCTTTTCAAAATGTTAAGACATTGGTGTCGCGAATTCACAGTTTAGGTGTAGGCGCAACACTTCATATCTGTGGTAAGACAACAAAGATACTTGAAATGATGTGCGAAACAGGTGCTGATGTACTTAGTATTGATTCACCTATTTCGCTTTCGGATGCCAAGAAACGACTTTCTGACCGAGTGTGTCTAATGGGAAATGTAGACACCTCCCTCATGATAAATGGAACACCAGAAGAGATTGGATATGCCGCGAAAGGGTGTTTAGAAGCAGCTGGATTTGGTGGTGGTTTTATCCTGAGTACGAGCTGCGATACACCAATTGAAGTGCCTGAAGAAAATATGGCGGCATTAGTGAACTCCACTAACGTCAAACCCTAAATAATACAAGTCAAGTTGCAGCTGGCGACGATATTATATTTGAATCATTGACAGAGCATTCTTGGGTAATTCACTATAGTGCGGTAGAAATCATGAATGAAATCATGGAAATATTAGAGGACGCATTGACTGATACGAATTTCAGGAAACTTCTTGCTATTCCAAATAGGAGAGTCCACAAATTCGTTGCTGATGCAATTCGTCTCTGTAAACCCATGAAGGTGTTTGTCTGCAATGATTCCAAGATGGATACCGAGTATATCCGAAGAACCGCTATCGCACGAGGTGAAGAGACCCCTCTTGCCAATCCTTACCATACTGTACACTTTGACGGTTTTCATGACCAAGCCCGTGACAAAGAGCGCACAGTTTACCTAGTTCCTGATGATGAGAGTCTTGGGGAGCAACTTGCCCAAATGGATAGGGAGAAGGGTCTCAAGATTGTCAAAGAGCGATTGGATGGGGCAATGCAGAACAAGAAAATGGTTGTTCGGTTCTTCTGCCTTGGCCCATTAGACTCTCCATTTTCTATCCCCGTTGTCCAAATCACAGATTCATTCTATGTTGCACACAGTGAAGACTTACTCTACAGGCGAGGGTATGATTACTTCAGGCGTCTTCCCGATGATAGGGAGATCTTTTGGATGCTACACTCATCTGGAAGGCTGATTCATTCAGTCAGTACTGACTGGAAGAAACGTGGCGTGATGATTGACCACAAGGAAAACACTGTCTATAGCATGAATACTCAGTATGCTGGAAACACCATTGGATTGAAGAAACTCGCACTCCGTTTGGCGATTCGGAAAGCTGACCGAGAGGGTTGGTTGGCTGAACATATGTTCCTCATGGCTATTCACGGTCCATCTAGTCGAAAGACATACTTCACTGGAGCTTTTCCTTCAGGATGCGGAAAGACAAGTACATCAATGGTTAGAGGAAACACTATCGTTGGTGACGATCTTGCGTATCTCCGAGTGATTAATGGGACGGTTAGAGCTGTCAATGTGGAACGCGGAATTTTCGGAATCATCCGCTCTGTTACTCAGAAAGATGACCCGGTTATATGGGATGTCCTCCACTCAAACCAACCTGCGATATTCTCAAACGTATTAATTAATGAAGATGAGGAGGTCCGCTGGCTGGATGATGGTTCAGATCCCCCGAAAGGAGGCATCAATTACTCAGGTGAATGGTTTCCTGGAAAGGTGGATCGTGAAGGTGAGGAGATTCCTTACGCTCACAAGAATGCACGATATACAATTGGACTGGAAGGTCTTTCTAACCTGGACAATACTCTCGATGATTCTCGTGGTGTAGAGGTTGGAGGCATTATCTATGGTGGTCGTGATAAGGATACCTGGGTCCCGGTTCAACAGTCACTCAACTGGGCGCATGGAGTAATTACCATGGGCGCAAGTCTTGAGTCTGAGTCTACAGCAGCAACCTTAGGTCCCAGCGGCGTGAGAAAGTTCCAACCGTTCTCAAATCTGGACTTTGCATCAATTCCGCTAGGTAGGTATATTCAGAACCATCTTGAATTTGAAAAGGCAGCAGAGAAAGTTCCTCTTATTTTCTCAGTAAATTACTTCCTTAGGGATATGAATGGCAATTTCATTTCAGATAAGCTAGATAAAACAGTCTGGTTGAAATGGATGGAACTACGTGTCCATGGAGAGGCAGATGCAATAGAAACACCCACTGGATACATGCCTCTTTACCAAGATCTGAGTGAATTATTCCAATGTCATCTTGACAAGGAATATACTAGAGAGGAGTATAATCTGCAGTTCGCAACTCGTATTCCTGAGCTTCTGGAGAAAATCGATCGTATTGAGATGGTGTACAGAGATACAGTACCAGATACACCTCAATTACTATTTGATGTCCTTGATGAGCAACGTAATCGTCTAATTGAGCATCAAAATGAACTTGGTGACTATATCCTACCTGAAAAATATCGTTAAATCAATGGTTATTGTTTTTTTTCATTTTGTAACTAATTTTCTCATCACAAAAAATGCGCATTCCATCAAAGTGCCAAAAATTACTGGTTTCGAACATTAATCAAAAAATCTTGTTTCAAATTGTTACCAGCATTATCACCATTTTACGTTGTCATACTCGACAAGCATATAGTCGTCTGTTCTTCACAAAAACCATAGGTCATGGCGATTTGAAATTGAAATCAAACGAATTTCCATCAAATTCGTCTCTACAAGTGAGGAACATATGTAGTGGATTTCATATTTGTCAGTTTTTTGTCGCTAGACCGTTACATAATGAAATTCATGTGGCCGGTACGGAGGATAGCAAATGACTACTGAGAGACAGCCAAGAACTAGTTCTATAGGTACTAAAAGCAGTATCAAATCTAATGAAGCCCTCGTCGTAGGCGGCGGTGTAGCTGGTATGCAGGCAGCCCTTGATATCGCCAATCAGGGATTCAAGGTCACTCTCCTTGAACAGTCTCCCTCGATTGGTGGTCGTATGGCTATGATCGATAAGACATTTCCAACATTGGATTGTAGTGCATGCATTCTGACACCAAAGCTCAGCGAAGTATCAAGGCATCCGAATATTGACCTAATCACCTATTCAGAGATTAAATCTGTGCAAGGGGAAACTGGTGATTTCAGAGTACGTGTGCATAAACATTCTCGCTATGTTGATGAGGATAAATGCTCAGGATGTGGGGATTGTATACCAGTCTGCCCGGTTGAAGTTCCAAATGAGTTCGATCAAGGACTGGGATTTCGAAAAGCCATCTATACTCCCTTCCCACAAGCAACTCCAAACGTCGTGACCGTTGATAAAAAAGGAGAACCCGCTTGTCGAGCAACATGTCCAGCTGAGGTCAATGCTCAGGGCTTCATAACAATGATGCGCCAAGGAAAAATGGAGGAAGCACTCGAGATTGTTCGAAGGTCCATCCCATTCCCCGGAGTCTTAGGTCGTGTGTGCATCAGCTTCTGTGAGGCAGAGTGTGAACGTGGAATGCATGATGAGAGCGTCAGCATCCGCAATCTTCACAGATTCCTTGCAGACTATGAACGAGCGCATGGTGCAGCTCCTGTAGAGGCCAAAATCGACAAAAAAGAACGAGTGGCTGTCATCGGTGGAGGTCCTGGAGGAATAAGTTGTGCTTATCATCTTGCTCGAATGGGCTATCCTGTAACTATCTTTGAGGCACGTGAAAAACCTGGTGGCATGCTGCGTTATGCTATTCCGGAGTATCGTCTACCTCGAGACATTCTCGACGAGGAGATACAACGCGTTGTTGACATGGGTGTAAAAATCAAGACCAAGAAGAAAGTAAAGTCAATCAATGATTTGAAAGACAAAGGTTTCAAAGCGGTATTTGTTGCGACAGGAGCTTGGAACAGCAATAAACTCGGAATTGCTGGTGAGGAATTGGACGGTGTTGTGCATGCCATTGAGTTCCTTGAGAAAGTAAACAGTGGAGAGAATGTTGATATCGGACAGAGAGTTGCAGTCATCGGAGGTGGGGACGCAGCAATTGACTCAGCCCGAACTGCAATACGACTTGGTGCCAAGGAAGTTACACTGATCTACAGACGCTCACACGTCGAGCTTCCAGCTATTCCTAGTGAGGTCGAAGATGCAAAGGAAGAAGGCATCAAATTCATGCTACTCACTACACCTGTTGAGATTCTCTCTGCAAAAGGAAAACTAACTGGTATTAGATGCATGCAAATGCGACTGGGAGAGCCAGACCACTCTGGCAGAAGAAGACCTGTTCCAATTCCAAACTCGGAGTTCACAATGGCTGTTGATTCAATGGTCATCGCTATCGGTCAATCCACAGATCCTCGCGGCGTGCAGACTGAGCTTCAGTGTTCAGAGTGGGCTACTGTTAGTGCTGATCCAATAACTCTAGAAACCAATGAGCCTGGTGTCTTTGCAGGCGGCGATGTTGTACTTGGGCCGTTGACTGTTGTCAAGGCAGTCGGTCATGGAAAAGAAGCAGCCATCTCGATTGACCGCTATATTCGCGGTGTTGATCTTCGAGAAGGTCGTGCAAAAGACCGCCATCGTGTCCAATCATACGAAGTTGACAAACATGGTATACCCTTCGAAACGAGAGCATCCATGCCAAAACAAGGTATCAATAGTAGAAAACGTGGTTTCACAGAGGTTGAGCTCGGCTTCAATGAGGCTGTTGCTGCTGCTGAGGCTGAGAGATGCCTAAACTGTGCGGTTTGTTGTGAGTGCGAGCAATGCGTAGCTGCCTGTACGCGTGAAGCAATTGATCACAAGATGAGAGACGAAGTCATTGACCTTCACGTAGGCGCAATCATTCTCGCTACTGGATATCGACTCTTTGACGTCACGGAGTACCCCCAGTTTGGTTATGGGAAACTCCCCAATGTGATACACGCTCTGGAGTATGAACGACTCATCAATGCCGCTGGACCAACCCACGGCCACCTTGTTCGGTTGACTGACGGGAAGGTACCAAAGAGCATTGGGTTTATCCAGTGTGTCGGGGCACGCGATGTGCAGAAGGGTGTTCCATACTGCAGCAGGGTCTGTTGCATGTACGGAATCAAAAATGCTGTCATGGCGAAAGAACACAATCCTGACACTGAGGTCACAATTTACTATGCTGACATCCGTGCATTTGGTAAGGGCTTTGAGGAGTTTTATGAGATGGCTCGAACTCGTTTCGGTGTCAATTTCGTTAGAGGTCGTGTTGCTGAGGTCAATCATGACAAATCTAACGACTCATTGAGTGTCAGATTTGAGAATACTGAAACTGGAGAGCTGCAAGAGGTTAACCATGATTTGATAGTGATCAGTCCTGGTGTTCGACCACCAGAAGGTCTTGATGACATTGCTGTCGAACTAAACATGGACCTCTCAGATGAGGGATATGTCACAGTGGAAGACTTGGTCATCAGACCTGTAGACACATCCATTGAAGGTGTGTTTGTCTGTGGCTGTGCGGATGGTCCAAAGGACATCCCTGACTCTGTATCAGCGGGTAGTGCTGCTGCTATGAGAGCGACAATCATTCTATCAAAAGTTGATGAATAGTATAATGGGTGGAAAAAAATGAGTGAGATGATGAGGATGAAGCGTCGGGTCCTTGCTTCATTTTCGCTATTTCATGAATGCGACAATAATGTCGCAAAACAATCACTGAAGTCTAGGTTCACAGTCAGTTTCGGGCATGGCTCCCACCCATCAATGCCTGACTGGGATATGACTACAGATATAACCCTTCTACTGGCGCTCGACTCAGATCTAGTCGAAGTCAGTATGGACCCAAGTGTTCTGGATAGAAGTTACAAAATGGAAAGTGGTGAAATATGACTGAACAAGCGAAGAGTGATCCACCAATCAATCACGCACCAAGCTCAAGCTTTGCAAAGGAGATAGAACAAGAGCCTGGCGGCGAAGGCATCATGCAGTGTATCCAGTGTGGAATGTGCACTGCTTCATGCATGGTCGCCAGTAAGACCGAGAGATATCGGCCACGGAAGCTCATTCAGAAGATTCTGCTTGGCAAACGAGACGAAGTGCTGAAAAGCGAGCTACCTTGGCTCTGTATGACATGTAGACTCTGTGAAGAGCGATGTCAGGAAGATGTTGATCTTTCAGAGATATTCACAGCTGTGCGAGAGATAGCTGCTCGCGAGGGTCATATCCCACATGTATTCCAGAACACCATTGACAAGGTCCTTGAAGATGGATGGCTTCTCAATGATGCCTACACAGACTTCGAGGAAGATGACCGATCTGATCTTGGGCTTGATCCAGACTTGGGATGGAATAACACTTTTGTCAAGAAGCTCAAGAAAAGATACTTCGAGGAGGGTGGAAAGAAATGAAAGAATTCGTTCTCTACACTGGATGCACAACCCCAGTTCGACTTCCTGCTTACGAAAGAGCAGTAGAAGTAGTCTTGGAGAAATTTGGGGTCCGACTCACTACAATGAAGGATGCCAACTGTTGTGGTGCGCAATATGTAGAATCAGTCAATCATGTGGCATTTGCTGCGATGAGTGGAAGAATCCTAGCCATTGCAGAGAGCATGGATATGGACATCCTCGCCATTTGTGGGGCATGTTCAGGTTCTCTCAAGCATGTGAAACATGAGCTTGATCATAATGAGGAGCTTCGTGACGAGGTCAACACAATCTTGGAGGAAGAGGGTCTCAAGTATACAGGTAAAATCGATGTGAAACATCTCCTCCAGATTTTCAGAGAAGACATCGGATACGATGCCATCAAGACCGCAGTCGTGAATCCCTACAAGGATATCCGTCTGGCGGCACATTACGGATGCCATGTCACTCGACCTGAGGAGATAGTTCAGGTTGATGATGCTGAGAATCCAACAATCATTGACCGGATTATCGAGGTTGCTGGTGGCACGGCAGTAGACTATACTGGTAAGACTCGCTGTTGTGGTGGGCCACTACTTGCGATGGATGAAGAGGTCGGGAATGCCATCGGTCGGGACAAGATTGAGAATATTCGAAGAGAGAATGTCGATGGTATTGTCACAGCTTGTGTGTTCTGCGACATCCAATTGACTCAGGTTCAATTCGGACCAGAGGCAGGTGACAAACCAAAGATCCCTGTCATCACACTCCCTCAATTCCTCGGTCCTGCCCTCGGAATTGACTTTGAATCTCTAGGAATCTATCTAAACAAGATTAGCCCAGCACCAGTTCTTGAAGCACACTAGGAGAAGGTACAAGGAGAAACGGAAAAATGTCAGGATTGGAACAAGAACCAAGAATCGGCGTGTTTGTGTGTCACTGTGGCCATAATATCGCCGGAACTATTGATGTCGAAGATGTAGCAAAGATGGCTTCAGAACTACCACATGTTGCATTCTCGACGGATGAGATGTTTATGTGCTCGGATGCCGGGCAGACGCTCATCAAGGAGAAGATTGCGGAGCATAAACTCAACCGAGTGGTTGTGGCAAGCTGCTCGCCTCGAATGCACGAACCCACTTTTAGACGAGTCGTGGAAGAGGCTGGCCTAAACAGGTATCTGTTTGATCAGGTCAATCTGAGAGAGCACGTTTCCTGGTGTCACATGAGAGAACCGGAGCTCGCAACAGAGAAAGCCAAAGATCTTGTTCGGATGTCTGTAGCACGAGCTACAAAGTTGCAGAATCTTCCAATCAAGAAAGTCAGTGTACTTCCTACAACATTGATTGTGGGAGCAGGCATCGCTGGTCTACGTGCTGCTTTAGATGTCGCAGATAGAGGATTTGATGTTGTACTTGTCGAAAAGTCGGATAAGCTTGGAGGTAATGTTGCCAAGTGGACACATCTCTTCCCCTCCGACGAGGCAGGTTCTGATGTCATCAAGCCACTCATTCGTGATGTAAAGAAACAGGACAGGATTAAGATTCTTTTGAACAGCAAGGTAAGTGCGTTCGATGGTTATATCGGCAACTTCGGAGTCACGATAAAGAATCTAAAGACTGAGAAAGAACAGAAGTTCGAGGTGGGTTCAGTGATTGTAGCCACCGGATTTGAACCTTTCAAACCAAATGGATACTATGCCTACGGTGAGACACCTGACATTCTCACTCTGGCTGAGCTTCAAGAACTTCCTCCAAGTGAACAGCTATTGAAACCTAGCAATGGCAAGCCTGTGAAGAAGATTGTTTTCATTGGTTGCGTTGGTTCTCGTGAGCCTGGAGTCAAAGGTCACGAGCACTGTTCGCGTCACTGTTGTTCTGCCACCGCAAAGGCTGCCTCAGACCTTCGTGACAGTGTTGATGAGGTATTAGTCTTGTATAAGGACATCCGAACTTATGGCAAGGGTCACGAAGAGTTCCATCGGATGGCTCGACAGAAACATGTCATCTATAGCAAATTCCCTGAGGATGGACCACCTGATGTGACTGTAACAAAAGGCAAGATCAAGATAAAGTGGTACGATGTCCTTGCGGCTGAACATTTAGAGTTCGAACCTGACCTTGTTGTCCTCGCCACAGCTATGATTCCACCTGTGGATGTTGAGGAGACCACGCACATGTTCAGCCTCACAAGAAGTGGTGATGGATTCTTTAACCCCGAGCACATCAAACTCGCACCACTCACAACCCACACAGCTGGTGTGATGATTGCGGGAGCGGCTCAGGCTGCTAAGAATGCATCAGAGTCCGTTATTGACGCCAGTGGAGCAGCGGCAAAAGCTGTAGGACTCATGGCTCAAGGAGAAGTGGAGATTGAGTCGACAGTTTCTCATGTTATCCCAGAGCTCTGCTCAAGTTGCCACACTTGTCTGACCGCTTGTCCATACAATGCTATCACTTTGGACGAGACTAAGGACCCGCCAATTGCCTTTGTCACAGAGGCCAAGTGCCATGGCTGTGGTAC
>JBHLRC010000048.1:0-21185 GCA_048882965.1 Candidatus Thorarchaeota archaeon | reverse complement strand
TTTACGATAAATCAGAGGAGGATGACTATGAAGAATTCGTGGGAAATCTCGAGGTGGAGAAATTCATAGTTCATAATGTAGAAGAAATGAAAAACCGAGGGATTGAACACGTAGTTTTCTCCTGTTCTGGATGTTATAGGACAACAACCTTGGATTGGCCCAAATATTATAGAGAACGTCATGGAATTCTACCATTCTCCACGCAACACCTCACACAATTTCTCGCTCTCAAATTGAAGAAAGGAGAGCTCAATTGGAAAGATAGCTACCCTGAAACTGTAACATATCACGATCCCTGTCATCTAGGGAGACACGTGGGAGTTTTTGAAGCACCTCGACAAGTCATTAGAAGCATTCCTGGAATAGAATTTGTTGAAATGGAAAGAAACAGACAAAATTCAGTTTGTTGTGGTGCAGGAGGAGGTTTCAAGGCAGGATTTGGAGAGAACGCGGTCAATGTCGCTGAGAGAAGGTTGAACGAAGCATTAGATACGGGAGCTACAACCATAATTTCATCCTGTGTTTTTTGCAAATTGAATTTCCTTGACGCTGTGAAAAAACGAGGCGTTGATATCAAAGTGATGAACATTGAGGACTTATTCATCAAACTGATGGGACTCGCTTAATTAGAATACCCCATTGAGTAGAGAAGCCAATTGGATAAGGAAAGCCCTGTAAACAAACTATCAATCACATTAAAAAGGAGTTTCAAAAGGGGTCAGTGAGTCAAGAGGTGATTCCATTGGAGACGCCAGCCATAGAAACAAATGAACTCACGAGACGCTATGGTTACAGGGTCGCTTTAAGGAAGGTATCACTAATGTTTCCTAGGACCGGCATCCATGGACTCTTCGGCTCTAATGGGGCAGGTAAGACCACCTTGATGCGTGTTGTGGCGACTCTCCTTCGACCTCACGGCGGCAACATCAGTGTAATGGGATTTGATCCTCAAGAAGAACCAGAAGAAGTGAAGAAACGTATTGGTCTTGTTGGAGATAAGATACTCCTCTATGATGAACTAACAGGTTTTGAGAATCTAGAGTTCTATTCAAGTCTTTATGGACTTGAACAGGAGTTTTTTGACACCCAAGTGGAGGACCTATCTCAACGATTTGGAATAAACACGTGGCTTGAAGAACCAGTCAAGAATCTCTCCACTGGTCTCAAGAAGAGAGTGGATATTGTCCGGAGTTTGATTCACGATCCAGAGCTGTTACTCCTTGACGAGCCCTTCAGTGGTCTGGACAGAGACACAACCGAGGTCTTTTGGTATTATCTGAACGAGTATAGAAACATGAGAACAACCATAGTGACGACTCACAACTTAACATTTGGAGCAGAGTTGTGTGATGAATTCGTGACACTCAGGAAAGGTGTGGTGATAAGTCATGGGCCTATCGCTGAGTTTGATCAGACACTCTGAGGTGATTGAATGACATCAGGTCTTAGTGCAGCATTTGCAATCGCAAGAAAAGACATTCTTTCACAGTTCCGAAAGAAGTTCGAAGCATTCTCGATGTTTCTATTTGCACTGATTGCAGTCCTTGCATTCTCCTTCGCAGTTGTCACGGGGGGATCAGTTCCTGAAGAGGTTGGTAGTGCTTTACTTTGGGTCATCATCTTCTTTACTGGCATGTTCGGTTTTGCACCAATCTTCCTCTCTGAGTCAGAAACCGGGACTCTAAGAGGTCTTGCAACAGCACCAATACCTGCATGGTCAGTATACCTAGGTAAAGTAATCTATGGGTTCGTCCTGATGGGATTAGTAGAGATATTCTTGGTTCCAATAATCTCAGTACTTTTTGGTTTCTCCATTCTAAGTGATTTATCTTTGGCACTAGCGACTCTTCTTGTTGGCACTTTGGATTTATCTGCAGTTGGATCTATGGCTTCAGCCCTCACAATGCCTTCTGAATCAAAAGCAACCGTTTTTCCTCTCGTATATTTTCCAACAGCAACATCAGGTTTGATGCTTCTGATTGAGATAACCAAGATTGTGGTACTAGGACCGGGATTGATTCCTGTCGTGTTAATATTTGAAATTCTACTAGCACATCTGATAGCTATGTTGACACTTTCAGCATCAGTATTCCATTTTGCGCTTACGCCCTAAAACCTTGCTTCTTAATCGTGTTAACAAAACCTTCATATTACAAATTGTGTCACGGCCGGCAATTCGAGTTGAAAAGCCGTGAGCAAAACCCGACTGATATTCCTCGGAATCACAGCGGCGGTATCTCTCCTGTATGTCTATATGACATGGATCTTCGCCCCGCCTGATGTCAGATTAGGTGAGAATGTTCGCATCTTCTTTCAACACGTAGCTCCAGCTCTTGTGGCCTATGGATTATTCGGGGGTACATTGCTATGTGGAATTATGTACCTCTGGAAAGGTGAATTGAAGTATGATATCCTTGGAGCGGTAACTATCAAACTCGGATTATTATTCACAACTATAACACTCTTGAGTGGGATGATGTGGGCTGATGCAGCTTGGGGTAGTCCATGGAATTGGGATCCAAGAGAAACAACAACTCTCATCTTATGGGTTGCTTATGCCTGTATTCTAGCATATCGAGCATCTGTGACCGATCGGGAATCACGAGCGCAGTTTGGATCGATATTTGGAATTGTGGCATTTCCGATGGTGATTCTTAGCTACTTATCAATTAGAATCTGGGAAACGCTTCATCCAATCGTTATTGAGCCAAGTGGTCTTCAAATGGGAGTCGAACACATGATGACATTGTTCGTCGCTATGATCGCTGTAACTCTAATTGCATTAATTCTAGTGGAACTCACATACAGAGTCGATTCTGCACAAGAGAAGTTAATGAGGATAAGAATGGAAAGGAGTTAATATCATGCAGCAAATAGAACTATTCTTTGTAGCCGTAATCTTCTGGGGAGGCATCTTTGTATTCCTAGCCTATCTATTGCTGAGAATGTTAGGGATTGAGAAACAGCTCCGGGTTGTGGAATCACAGATTGAAGGTGAACAGTAGAGATGAAAAAGAAGACCAGGATGGCAGCTGTCGCAGTTATCCTAGTTGCTACAATTGGCTTTGTTGCATTCGCAATGCTGAATCTATTTGTGGATCCATACCTGAGTGTTGATGAAGTTGTAGAACATCCTGAATCATATATGCACCGTACAATTCAAGTCAAGGGAAATTACCAGAACGGATCTTTGCATACTACAATTGATAATGTTACACTAGTCATGCAAGGTGAGAATCATACATTAACCGTACTAATTCTGGGTGAAACTCCAAAT
Source organism: Candidatus Thorarchaeota archaeon (assembly GCA_048882965.1). GTDB lineage: Archaea > Asgardarchaeota > Thorarchaeia > Thorarchaeales > Thorarchaeaceae > SMTZ1-45. The sequence goes on along the minus strand of JBHLRC010000048.1, from coordinate 17,908 downwards.
CTGATTGATGGTCAAGAAATAGTAGCTGTTGGAACCTTACAGGACGGGAATGTCATTCATGCTTCAGAAGTTCTTACATCCTGCCCGAGTAGGTATGAGGCAACCACAACACCATAGTTTTGCTACTTCCATTCATCACCAAAACGGACTTTCTGACCGGTGGGTCGGGGCTCATGCGCCCATGGTAATGGATTTTGGACAAGAGTCGATGCCAGTATTGTTACTCGCCGTCCCATCTGCTCAGCCATGTCGAGTGCTTCAGTATCTGCCCGGATGTCACCTGCATTCAGGGCATACCCAATTGGCCAATAGACACCACCAGGTACTATCATCTCTTTGACCATCATGAAGAATATTAATTGGCTGAGTGCAATGTCTGTTCCAGACCTGCGTCCAACGACCATCCCAACACCCACCTTTCCTTCCAACTTCATGAAACGACCTGTGCGGTCCATGAGATTCTTCAACGGCGTTGCAACAGAGGCATGGTGGTCAGGAGATCCAAAGATAATACCGTCTGCAGCTTTCATTGTTTCTGCGAGTCTATTCAATTCGTCATCGATTTTACACTTTCCAATCCGACTGCACTCAGAACAGTGTTCGCAAGCTCGAATGTCATGATATGAAAGGTCAATGTATTCAACAACTGCACCTTCCTCCTTTGCAGCGTCAAGTGCTGTTTCAACAAGGATTGCAGTGTTGCTACTAGTTCTTGGACTTCCGGAGATTCCTAGGATTCTTGGTTTCAAGTAGTACACCCAATTCAGAAGCTCCTGAATTCAAAGCACCACTTAATTTTATCTTTTAATATACCAGCATCGAATATTTTACAGTCTGTAACTTCTTACTCTTTGATACCGACTATTAGTTGCAAAATGAAAGGGCCACGTGTTCCTTTACAGACATATTTACCTTAAAACATGAAATTGCGGCTCAGAGCCTTCTTTTGTAGATAACCCTGAAAAATGCCAAGAGAACTATGACGATTGTTCCAATCATGACAAAATCAATAGCTTGGAACCGACCATGTTGTCTGACAACGCCATTGAATCTAACAGTATCGCTGGAGAACTCCGAGATATTAAATGACCAGATTGCATCAGTAACACTTCCATCCTCTGTCACATTCAGCGAATCGTCTGGATCGAATTCTTTTTCCAAGAAGCGTATATTTTCAATCACTCTGAAATGAACACTCTCCAGGGTATGACCATCAAATGTCCTTGCACTTCCTACGATGTATGTGTACTCAAATTGATCCAGATCAGAAGTGAAAACAAATCCAGATTTAGTTGAAACAATCAGGGTTGTGTTCGCTTCCAGCTCCACAGTGATGACTGCGAATTCTACTTCAGCATTAATAAACGGATACTCCTCAAGTGAGTCTTCTGTGAAGCCAATACGAATGAGATCATAGTGGTCGCGAACTGCATATGGAAGAAGTGTATTGTTCCCATAGATATGCATGTATCTACTCTTGTTGGTGTCATCATAGAGAAGGTTGTCAACATATTTTAGAGAAGGGTACACAAATGCCAGTGTTGCATTCTGTGTTGTGTTTGTTGTTATGTGAAATTCTGAATCAAGCGAAGTGTTGATTGTATCTCTCATTCTAGTTATATTGATCTGCACATCAGCCAGAGGCATGCAAATATTGGTCCCATTATGAAATGATGATCCTTCATCTACTACACCGACTATCATCAAATTGGCACCACAACTAGGAATTGAGCCTGAGAGTAAGGTGAAAGACAATAGAATGGAGAGGATTACTAATGGACGCCAATTACGCCACCTCATGAATAACCACACTGTTCCCAAACGTCAGGTTCAACATAAACTGTTTTGTGTATCTAGGGAAACAAAATCAGCAGGGCGATGGCATTATTAGAGAGTCAGTCGAAGACAAGAGAAGCAGTGAGTAAAATTGAGTAAACAGACCCCGATGCAACGGCAATACCTTCAGTTGAAGAGACGGTATCCTGATTGTATTCTGATGTATCAATTGGGCGATTTTCATGAGATGTTTAATGAAGATGCAAAGATTGCCAGCAAGATTCTTGACATAGTCTTGACTTCTCGAGGAGAAGGTGTCGATAAATGGCCAATGTGCGGTGTACCAAACCATTCTGTTGATGGATACATCGCCAAACTCCTACAAGCAGGTCACACGGTGGCAATCGCCCGACAAGTAGAGGACGCATCACAAGCAAAGGGATTGGTGAAAAGGGATGTAGTCCGTATCGTTACACCAGGAACAGTACTTGAGAGCACGATGCTTGATGATACGACTAACAACTACCTTGTTTCCCTGATTCAACATGATGATCTTGTTGGAATATCAGCTGTTGATGTGTCGACTGGAGAATTCCTTGCTTCGGAGTTCAAGGCCACTCTCGAAAACGAAACCACCTTTAATGAAATTGGAAAATTCTCACCTGCAGAGATTCTACTTCCGGATTCTGCTTCGAAGTCCAAGGTTCGTAAGATTCTAGAAGAAATGGGAATCCGAATCACTTTCCGACCTGACACAGACTACTCTGCAAAGACAGCGGAGGACCGATTAAAGGAACAGTTTGGTGTTTCAACACTTGAAGGATATGGACTGAGTGACAAACGAGTAGCACTTGGTGCCGCAGGAGCTGTGCTTGCTTACCTGCATGATGTCCACAAGACAGGGATAGTCACTCTGACAGGCATCAGAAGCTACAGTGTTGAAAGGCATATGATAGTTGATGCAACAACTCAGAGGAATCTTGAACTCATAAAAAATGCAAGAGATGGGACTACGCGGGGGACGCTACTCTCAGTGCTCTCGAAGACTGTCACACCTATGGGTAAGAGAAAACTGAAACAGTGGATGTTGAGACCTCTCAGAGACATCAAAGAGATAGAGAATAGGCAGGATGCTATTGAAGAATTAGCAAGAGGTGCGCTCAACAGAAAAAACATCTCTAATAGTCTGAGAGACCTCGGAGACCTCGAGAGGATGACTAGCAGAATAGTCTTTGGTTCAGCCAATGCTCGAGATTTCCTTGCCTTGAGAAACGCGCTTGTCAAATTACCAAAAATCAAGAAGTCATTGTCTGAATGTGAAAGTCAGTTACTAAAAGAATCCGCGGAATCCATTGATCCGCTTCTGAAACTTCACAAGACACTAAAATCAGCAATTGTGGATGATCCACCCGTTTCAATACGGGATGGTGGGATGATTCTCAAAGGATTCAGCCAAGAGCTTGATAATCTACGAAACACCATCTCATCAGACAAGAAATGGATTGCATCATTACAGGCATCCGAACGCCGAAGAACAGGCATCAAGACTCTCAAGGTTGGTTTTAACAAAGTCTTCGGGTATTATATTGAAGTAACTAAATCTAATCTCTCACAGGTACCTGAGGAGTATGAACGGAAGCAGACTCTAGCAAATGCAGAGAGGTTCATAACTCCAGAGCTGAAAGAAAAGGAGTCCACAGTGTTAGCAGGTGAAGAGCGAATCAACCAGCTCGAGTTCGAACTCTATGAAGGTCTCTGTGATGAGGTCAGACAGGTCACTGGCGCCCTCCGCAAAGACTCAGAGGCTATTGCAATCACTGACGTCCTCGTATCATTGGCTGAGGTTGCAGTCACTAGGCGCTATAGTAGACCCAGGGTGATTGATGGTACTCGCATCAAAATCACAGAAGGGAGACACGCTGCTCTTGAGGTCATGCTTGGTCCAAACGAATTCGTCCCCAATAGCATCGAGATTGGCGATGGTGGGACGACCTTAATGATTGTCACTGGACCAAACATGGCCGGCAAGAGTACGTACATGCGGCAATGCGCTATAATCGTTCTTCTTGCACAGATGGGTTCATTCGTACCGGCCAAGAGTGCAGAGATTGGTATTGTTGATAGAATCTTCACTCGAGTCGGAGCTTTTGATGACCTGACTGCAAGACAGAGTACCTTCATGGTGGAGATGGTAGAAACAGCGAATATTTTGAACAATGCCACTGACAGAAGTCTTGTCATACTAGACGAGATTGGTCGTGGCACCTCAACATTTGATGGTATGGCTCTTGCTTGGGCAGTTGCAGAACGCATTGTCCAGATGAAGACACGTGCGCTCTTTGCTACACATTTTCATCAGTTAACAGATATGTCAAAGCAGTATCATGGTGTCAAGAATGTACACACACTTGCTAAGGAATCCGGAAACACAATTGTCTTCCTTCACAAAGTGGTTGATGGTGGTACAGACAGGAGCTATGGTGTGCATGTCGCTGCTTTGGCGGGTGTTCCAGATGAGGTAGTAAAACGGGCAAAGTCCCTTCTTGTCAGGCTTGAGAAGGAAAACATCACTGCAGTTGACCTTACCGATGCAGACTTCGAAGACACCGAACAGTCAAGCCTTGAGGCATTGGTAATCGATGATCCCGTCATTGAGAAAATTGAACACATGGACCTAGATAGAACAACACCAATGGACGCATTAAACGAACTCAAGGAGATACAGGATGAGATTAAGAGGCGTAGGCGCTAATTCAATTGAAGACTAAGGTCATGATACTATCTACTTCAGAAAAGGTCTTCATAGATACATACAGTCCACTCTCGTCAAGAACTCGCCACTCGAATGACAACAAGTCCTCTAAGTACGAGATTAGACCCGTAGAGAGCCACGGAATCCCCTAGAACCATAATAGGAAGGCGCACTGTTGTGATAAAAGAAGACATTGCCGTAGCGGTAATCAGCAAAAAGGGCACCACCATGTTCTCTCATATCAGAAGGTGTTTTCACCCAACTCGATGTCTTTGCATCGAAATTTCCAAGTTTCTGCAACTCTCGGTATTGTTTCTCTGTTAAGATTTCAATACCCATAGCTGTAGCCATATCCATTGCAGTGTTTTCTGGTTTATGCGATTTCCTTTCCTCCAATGCTTCGCGGTCGTAGCAAACATTTCGGCGACCCATCGGACTCTCCGCTGAGCAATCATAGAAAATGAATTCACCCGTCTTTTTATCGTAACCAACAACATCCGGTTCGCCGCCAGTTCTTTCCATTTCGCTGAGTGACCAGAGTTTTTGGGGATTCGCTCTCAGTCTTGCTTGTACTTTGGTCCATTCAAGACCTTTATGGCGGTTCATGTTTTCATTAAAACGTGATTTCAGCGCGTTGAGTAATTCTTCACTTTGTTCTGATTTTAACTCCTTGAGCTTACTCATCGTCATTCTAATTATCCCGGTTTTGAATCTGCAGAAATATATATAAAAAACTATAGTTAAGAGACTTGTTCAGTCCTGTAGACATTTGAGAAGATTAAAATCAAAGCAGTCAGAGGTTTGGTTATGCATAAACCTCTACTCACACCCTCCATTCTGGCCGCTAATTATGCCAACCTTGAGGCAGACATCAAAGCTGCTGAAAAGGGTGGAGCAGACTATTTCCATTTGGATATTATGGATGGACACTTTGTCCCCAACATTTCATTTGGCCCTTGGATTGCGAAGACAATGAAGAAAATCACAGATGTGCCGTTGGATGCCCATTTGATGATCACAAATCCACGAGAGTATATACCAAAGTTCATTGATGCAGGAGTTGAGCTAATCTATCCACACATAGAGGCATCATATGATGTCTACAGAACGGTCCAACTCATTATCGACCATGGTGCTAGAGCAGGTATCACTCTGAATCCAGCAACTTCAGTCCAGACGGTCGAAGGTGTGATTGACCTTATCGACTCAGTTCTTCTGATGAGTGTCTGTCCGGGTTTTGGTGGACAAAAATTCATTCCATCAACAATGGAGAAGATTTCAGACCTTCGAAAGCTATTAGATGAATTGAAACCAAGTGTTAGGATTGCGGTAGATGGTGGTGTGACTCTAGATAATGTAGGGAATCTAAGAAAGGCAGGTGCGGATTTCTTTATTGCAGGGTCAGCTGTCTTCAAGGCACCGGATATAGAGAAGAGGGTTAGAGATTTCAAAAAAGCAATACAGTAGAGACCCAGACCCCACTTTTTAAATCTAGAAATCATCCTACTCCCGATAGTAGAAACCACATTCTGGTCAAAACAGGTGAGAATTATAGTTGAAATTCTTCATTGATACAGCCAATGTTGAGGCAATACGGAAAGCACATGAGAGAGGAATGGTTGATGGAGTCACTACTAACCCGTCTCTTGTAGCAAAGGAGGGTCGTAATTTCAGGGAGGTTGTCGATGAAATTGCGTCATTTGTCAAGGGACCAATCAGCCTTGAAGTCATTAGTGAGGACTCCGAAGGTATGTTGAAGGAAGCCAGAGAACTCAATGGATGGATTGATAATGCTGCAATCAAGATCCCCATGACCTGGGAGGGTCTGAAAGCAGTGAAAGTCTGTGCAGACGAAGGCATCCAAACAAATGTCACCCTGGTCTTCAGTCCTAATCAAGCGTTACTAGCCGCAAAGGCAGGTGCAACATTTGTTTCACCCTTCATTGGGAGACTCGATGACATTGGTCATGTTGGCATGGAAACTATCGAAGCTACAGCTCAAATCTATGCAAACTATGGATTCCAGACAGAGATTATTGTTGCGAGTATTAGACACCCCATTCATGTCTATGAAGCAGCTCTAATCGGAGCTGACATTGCTACAATCCCACCAGCTGTACTTGATAAGATGGTAAATCATCCACTGACAGATATCGGAATCAAGAGATTCTTAGATGACTGGAAAAAGGTCCCGAAAAAATAACAGGAGAGAGGAAGAGGGGGAGAGGGGCTAATAGGGCCCCTCTTATTTTTCTGCTTGCACCTCTTAGTCATCACACACAGATCCACAACCATTTTCCGATACCTTGAAGCATAATCACCATTTCAAGTGATAGCTCAAACGGATTACCCATTCCGGTTGGTCGTGGTAAGGTCGAAGTAGGTCGTGGTGGTGTCGATGAGACTTGGCCCGTTATTGAATATAGTATATCTAACAATATTATACTCATATTTTATATATTAGGATATGTTGGATGAAACCGAAGAAAAATTCATGTTCTGCGGTATTCACTATGACAAGAAAGATATGTTGTTTTGATGCAAACCAGTGATGTGCGTGTCATGAAGCTTGAAGCTGACCTTGTTGTCTTCAATGGTAATATCATCACAATGGACCCAAAGAGACCAATTGCGACAGCAATTGCTGTAAAGAGTTTCAAAGTCCTGACTGTGGGAGTAGATGATGAGGTAATGGATCTCATCCCTGATGCGAAAAGGGTCATCGACCTCGGAGGTAAGACAGTTGTACCAGGATTCATTGACGCACATACTCATCTAACGAGTTCGGGTGTAAAAGCAGCGCATGTCCAATTGGGGAAGGTTGGATCAGTTGAAGAAGCAGTTCAATTCCTGAGGAACGCTGTGCCAAAGTATCCGAAGGGTGAATGGATCCTTGGATATGATTGGGATGAGAGTGAATGGGAAAAGAAACGTTTCATCGAAGGAAAGGATCTCGATTCAATTAGTAAAGACCATCCGATCATGGCAACTCGTGTCTGTGGCCATCTTGCAACTGTGAACAAACTTGGATTGAAAAAATTAGGCATTCCCTTGGATCAAGAGGGGGTACAGAAAGACAAGATGGGACGACCCACGGGAGTCTTGAAAGATATTGATGAGGTTTGGGAAAAAGTCAGACCTTCAGGGGAGCAGATAGAGGAAGGCGTGAAGGTCGGAAACAAGATTGCTAATGAGAAGGGCATCACTACTGCGGTTGACAATGCTGCAGAAGGAAATCTACGTCACATCCGAGAAATCGAAATGAAACATGAGCTGTCAACGAGGATGATTGTCAATATCCCAGTAGAGCAGATTGATCTTATGACCAGCCTTGGTCTTACATCTGGCATGGGTAGCCCCATGGTTCGGATTGGAGGAGTGAAGATTTTCACTGATGGCTCAATTGGAGCCAAGACAGCCTATGTTTCAAAGGGGTATAAAGACGAATCAAAGAATAAAGGAAGGTTACTCTTCTCGCAAAAGGATTATGCAGAAATTGTAAGGAAAGCCGTTGCAAACAGTATTCAGACTGTCACGCATGCGATTGGCGATGAAGCAATTGAGATGGTGATCTCTACCTTTGAGAATCTTGATGACAAGGGGATGTTAAGAACCCAAAGACACAGAATTGAACATGCTGAGATGATAAGTGAATATCAGATTCGTCGTGCTGTTGGTCTGGGACTCATCCTATCCATGCAACCAAACTTTGTTGGTAGATGGCAACAAGAGGGTGGGCTTTACGACCACAGGTTTGATGCTGAAACAGTTCGAGGAATGAACATGTTTAGGGTTGCACTTGATAATGGCGCACGACTCTGCTTTGGCTCTGATGGAATGCCCTATGGTCCGCTCTATGGAATTTGGTCAGCAGTGACACATCATAATGATAGAGTCAGACTCACCGTTGAAGAAGCACTGAGATGCTACACATTAGAGAGTGCATATTCAGTATTCCAGGAGAACACACTTGGGAGCCTTACAGTCGGGAAGAGAGCAGATTTTGTTGTTCTCTCCGACAACATCCTAGAAGTACCACCAGAGAATATCATAGATATAGACGTAGAAATGACAGTTGTTGGTGGTATTGTCGAACACTCCTCATTAGGTATCTGAGGTGGTTCCTTGGGTAAAATCAAAAAATTGAGTGAAGATCTCATCTCCCTCATTTCCGCAGGAGAAGTAATCGAAAATCCTTCTTCGATTGTCAAGGAACTAATTGAGAATGCCCTCGATGCTGGAACAGATATGATAGACATTAGTATTGAAGGGGGAGGTATCGACAAAATCATTGTTTCAGACAATGGTTCAGGCGTATCAAGAGAGGACTGTGAAGTCTGTCTTCAGAGACACTCCACAAGCAAGATTGTAACAAAAGAAGACATAGAGGCTATATCCACCTATGGTTTCAGAGGTGAGGCATTAGCAAGTATTGCAGCCGTTGCTGATGTCAGAATCACGACGCAAACAAAGGATGAAGATGTTGGAACGCTCATTGTATCAAGAGTTGATGAGTCTCCTAAAATTACTGATTCATCACGACCTATTGGTACCACCGTTGAGGTTAGCGACCTTTTCAAGAAGATTCCTGCTAGAAGAAAACATCTTGGAAGTTCCATTGTTGAGGGACAGAGAGTAATGGAAGCTGTCATGAGACATGCAGTCATCAGGACAGATGTTGGTTTTAGGTTGACCAGAGATGAGAAAGTAGTTATTGATTGTCCTCCTAATCAGAGTGATATTGATAGGATTACATACCTTTGGGGAAGTGATATTGCAAAAGGACTTGTCGAGATATATTACTCAGAGGACAACATTTGGGTTCGGGGTTTCGCAGCAATGCCTCCAGTTTCCAGAGGAAACAGGTCACGAGAGTATTTCTCAGTTATTCAAAGGCCTATAACAGATGAACGATTGAGTCATGCGGTGGAAACTGCTTATTCTACACTGCTGATGAAGGGGCAATATCCAATATGCTCCATCGATATAGCATTGAGCCTGACAGATGTAGATGTGAATGTCCATCCAACGAAGAGAGAAGTCAGAATTCTCGATATCGAAAAAGTCAGTACTATCGTTACCAAAGCTGTGAGAGACGCACTTGGTGTTGATAAAGCGCAAGATGAAACTCAATCCTTGGATGAATTTCTTGAAAGTACTGACTCAAGAGCTGCTGATACTGCTTCTGGAGAAGATGGGCAGCCAAAGAAAGAAGTCCAAAAAGCCGGTCTCCAGACCATACCTCTAGTTGAGCAGACAATTCTGGAACCCTTGATTGAGGTTGGGGAGGATGAAGATCCAGTACATTTACTTGGGGGCGTCTTCAGAATTATTGGGCAAATCCATCAGCTCTACATTCTTCTTGAGGATGAAGACGGTCTTTTGATTATAGATCAGCATGCAGCTCATGAACGTGTGCTCTATGAAGAACTGAGGAAAGAAGTGAATGAAGACAGAGTCGCGATTCAAGAGCTTTTGGAACCATTCATTCTAAGCCTAAGTCCCACTGATACGGAAAAAATCCTCGAGCTATCGAAAACTCTAGATAATCTCGGATTTTCCATCTCTAGTTTTGGGGGGAATGAGGTTTCAATATCAACAGTTCCAGAAATCTTTGGGAAGATGGCATCTGAGAAAGAACTCATCTCTCTGCTTGACCAGATGGTCATAATAGGGATTTCTGAAGCACAAGATTCTTTCATGGATGAACTAGTCAAACTCACAGCATGCCACTCAGCAATAAGAGCCGGACAGACATTGAATGTTGATGAGATTCGCAATCTGATTGATGAGCTTTCAAAAGCAAAGGGGAAGTATACTTGCTGCCATGGCCGCCCATCCATGCTTCGAATAAGAAAAGAAAGTCTTGACAAAGCAGTAGGTAGACTTGGTCATGACGCAATTAAACGATTTAGAAAAAGGCATGGAATCGCATAAAAAAGAAGGAGAGGCTTGTTTTCAAGACTTCTCATTGTTGACTATTTCTTCTTCTGAGTAATTTATCTCTCAAGCCTTGAAGTCCCATCAGAACCACATGAACAGTTTAACCTATCAAATTCTCAACAAATCGATCAATCTCAGGGATTGAGATATTAGTCAGCTCAAGGAGTCTCTGTCGAACTCTGTCAATATGTCCAGCAGTTTCTTTCATCATCTGCACAGCTTCAGGTCTCAAACCTCTCTCATCTGCGCCTATTTCAAATGAAGAAGTAACATCAATGAGTCTTCGAAGTGTTGCAAGAACTTCAAAGTATTCGATTTGTTCAAGGTCGCTACCCAACGTACTCTCATATCCTGAGAGAATCCGATTTCGAAGTTCTCTGCTGTCATAAGCAAAGCTAAGAAGAAGTGTCCAAGCAACGTCTGTTCTTAGATCCGCAATACGAGATGCACCCCAATCAATCACAAATGGTTGGTCCAACTTATCAACAAGGATATTGAATGTATGAAAATCACCATGAATGATAGACAGTTTATCGCAAGGAACTTCATTGGTCCTCTTCTTCATCCATTCAATTATAGGAAGGAGTTCTGGCTTCTTGAAATATCTTAGTTGGTGTTCATAATCCATAATTGTGGTCTTGATGTAGAAAAAAGGGTCGTTAGCGGGTATCGATGAAGGATTAGGATGCATTTTTCTCCAATCCAATTGATGAAGATCCACGAAAAGCTTATGGAAGACATTCGTCCATTTCTCTTCATCCTCATGCAATCTGTCGTCTATAGTACCTCCTTCAATATGATCCATAATTATGAATGGCTGACCTAAATATTGAGAGTCTAGTTCCACAATATGAACCTCAGGAACGGGATACCCCATTCTTGAAAGCCCTTTCATCGTGAGACCTTCTCGTTCAGCCTTTCTAGCAGCATCCTTTCCGGGGTAAATTCGAGCAACAAGTTTTTGAGTCACAGTTTCATGGTCTTCAATCCAATCAACCTCAAAAGTAAAGATTTCAGTTTCCCAGCCACTCGTGATGTTCTGAAGGTTGCAGACCTGAAAATTGGATTTTCCGGGATAAGCCAAACGGAGATAATTAGAGATAACCAACTCGTTCATCTATAGAAACACAACATGCCATCAAATCCTTGCAATATCAATATATTGAAGTAAGCGTAGATTCTACTCCATGTGAATGCAGATGGGAACCTGGATGCTCATTCTGACAGTTGAAATCTGCATCATTATATTCGTGATATGGATAGCATGGTCCGGAATTTATGGAGCGCCTTGGGTACCAACACCCAAAAATCGTGTGAGGGCCATGCTCAAGATTGCAGGAGTAAACAGTAACGATGTTCTCTATGACTTGGGATCAGGGGATGGTCGGATTATTGTAATGGCAGGCAAGGAATTTGGTGCCAGGGCTATTGGGATAGAACTTGATCCAATCAGACTAATGTGGTCACGTTTCTCGATTCGCCGTCATGGATTAGGTGACAAGGTTCGTGTAATCAGAGCGAATTTTTTCAAGGTGAGTGTAGAAGATGCTACCGTTGTCACACTATATCAAGGACATGAAATCAATAAGAAGATAATAACCAAGCTATCTAGTGAACTGAAATCTGGATCGCGGGTAGTTTCATATCGTTTTATTCTCAGTGGATGGGAGCCTACCATGATCAATGAAGATGAGTCGATTTATCTCTACATAGTTTGACTTTCAGTTGTACAATAGTAATCTTTCAATCGTAAAATTCATCGATTTATGAAATTATTAATGTCTTTCACATCAATTGACAAGAAAAGCGAAGACTTTTACTAGTATTTGTACATAAGTGAACAGAAAAACTGCGGAAACGAATGGTGAAGAGAGGAGAGTCCTCAGGTAGGAACGAATATAGATGAGCACGACCTGGTTCATTGCTAAAGAATATTTGAAGAGACTAGAGATTAATTTTGAAGAACATGGACGAAAGACCTTCAGTCTATACCCTTATGGGTCAATTGAAACCAAGGTGATTGAGGTTTTTCCGGGCAAAGACTGGATTACACTCACAACTCGATTGATGGATCTCACCAACATTCCGACCAGGAACAAAAGAGAAGTTCTTGAGAAGCTTCTCAGATCCAATGCTACTCTGGTCGAGGTTAATTTTGGAATTGACAAGAAGAACTGTCTGATGATCCGTAATGCAATCCCAGTAACAGGAGTTTCTTATGATCTCTTCAACTGTATTTATGAGGCGCACCTTGCAGGTGTGAAGTTTTTCCATGAAAAACTCAAACCACAACTTCAGTGAACATATTCTAGATATCTAAGGAAAAAAGAGAATGGAGCGGGCGCAGGGCCCGCTTAGTTATTCTACTTGCGTCTTCGAGCTGCAAGTGCCAAGACAATCACAACAAGAGCTCCGAAAGCACCATAGACCATCAAAAGCGCTTCATCATCCCTAGGAAGTGGACCAGGTCCAGTTGGTGAGGTCGGTTCAGAGGTTGTTGGTTCAGTTGTTGTTGGGACCTCTTCTGTTATTTCGTAGTTGTCTGTTGGTGAGATTGCCTCATTGCCGACTGTGTCATAAGCCACAATTCGGTAAGTGATTGAAGTACCTACATCGTGTACTGGTATATTAGCACTGTAGGTTGTGCCAACAGAGGTCATTGTTACATTAATCCAAGGTCCACCATTCACATTGTACTGCAAGACAGCTGATGCAACTCCTGAAACATCTTGGATGTCGGCAGAAACTGTCACAACATCGGATGGTCCTGGACTTGTTGGTTCATGAGACACCAGTGTAATGGAAGGAACCACAGTATCAGGTGCTCCACCAGTTGAAAATACGAAAGTATCCCATCCACTCCAGTCAAGATTGCCATCGATATCATAGACGGTGACCCCATATTGGACAATTGTCCCAGGTGCGTGATTAGGAATCTCACCACTATATTCACCAGCCGAGAAAGGCATGGTTACATTGAAGATGCCGCTCGTATTCCAATATGATAGAACAACATGGTCAATTCCAGAGCCACCAGTGTCTGTAGCTGTGATGGCAACTGTGGCGATTTCGTCACCCATCACATCAGTGCCATTAGCAATACTCAGAGTGTCAATCGTTGGTGGAATGTTATCTCTGAATAGGAAGACTTGAGGTGATGTTACTGCTTCATTACCAGCGCCATCAAGGGCTACTATCTGGTAATTGAAATTGTAACGACCATCAATAGTACGAGGGATATTGATCTCCCAAATACCCAGACCTTCATTGAAGTTCATTGAATAATTGATATTGTTGTCTATATCCCAGACCTTTACTTCTGCAAGGTCTGAACCACCAGAGTCACCCACCTGAGCTTGAATGTGAACATTGTCTACACCCAAGATTGTTGTCGGTGAGTGCATTGTAGTTCCAAAGGTTGGTGGTTCAGAATCAGTCGTACCTGGAGAGATATAACCGACAAATATTGGATCAACACTCACCGACCAACCATCCCACTGCGGGAAGCCTATCACAGTGTAGAACTGAGTTGAAGCAACCGAGAAGGTTGTGGCTGACAGTCCACCTCCTGAGACATAGATTGCGCTTAGAGCATCCACTGGAATGGTCTGTGCATCAACATTTGTTGACATTGATGAATTCTTTGTCCAATCATATGGTGTACCACCCAAGCTCATTAGCGCAACTTCACTCAGACCACTTGCCATTGTGAAGTTGTATGAAGCAGCGGCTTGATCATTCGTAATGGTCTGTCCCCAATCATCAATGTAGGTAGCATTAGCAGTCATACCACCACTAGTGAGAATAGTGATATCACTGAAGAATGAAACTGCTAGACTTCTACCAGCCAATGCGTTGTCCCCACCTGGTGTGTATACATCCCAGTCTCCAACCGTAATATCGAATTTGACCTCAGCAATGTTGGAACCGGTTTCATTGATTTCACCTGTGAAGTGCACATCGATAGAGAAGTCTTCAGTCAGACATTCTGTTGGACGTTCATCAAAATCAACAAAATCAGAACCATAGTAGGCATTCTCATACCAATCGAAATACGAACGCACACCAAATGGATAGACTTCTCCAGTCACATTGTTGAACGTGACGCCAAAGTCTATTGTCTCATCGACGGGTCGGTATTCAGAATCAGTTGTATTGAGATTACCCCATCCTTCACCCGGGGTGGTGAAGGATACAGATTCAACATCTACTGGCATCCAGTAGTGTGTTAGTTCTGCATCGCCAAGATTCTCCGTTGAGATATCCATGAAGTTGTCTGAGTTAGTATCATTCCATGCAAACATTCCAGCGTACTGGTATGCAAGATTGACGTCCATCAAGTCCGAGTGTGTGCCATTGCTCACCTCAGTACTATATTGTTCATCAAGCTCCCACCAGAGCCAACTCCATTCTTGGGAGTTATCCTCAACCCAATCCCAATTATTGGCCTGTGCTTCAGCAATCACGTCTGCATATGTTCTGTTCTCGAACATCCAAGAAATGCTCCAATAACCAGGTCTTGGATTGCCATAGGAATCGAAGAGTAGGTCGTACACCTGAGCGTATTCAGCGGGACTCAGAGTTTCCCCTGTGTCCGCATGGGTCCATATGTTGAGTTCACTCCACGTATAGGTCCAGTTGAAAGTCACCATCCCAGTGTACGAATGAAGATAGAACTCATCAGCCCAAGTACTATTGTCTGGTTCCCAGAGGATTGTGACATCTAGATACTGTTGAGTTATGTTGAAGAAATCTGTGCTAGAGTGGATTTCTCTGACATAGAACTGGTCTGTCTTGGTGTCAAGATTTCCATCCAAGTCCAAAGCACCAGATAATGGGTCGACTGTCCATACATCATTCTTCCACATACCATAGGCCGGTGTGCCATATACTATAGCTTCCTGAGCACGTATGATTGTAACAGGAAGTGGTGTGTAATCCAACTTCATGCTATATCCTTGAGTCCTATAGGCTTTGTAGATGACTTCCTTTGCTCCACGAGCATGGTATTCTGTTGCGCTCACATTGAACGCCCATGATGGGAAGTTGAACTTGTAACTCTCAGGAGTATTTTGGAGTGCCACAATTTCGTACCGAGATCCATTGAGAATAGATTCTAGGTAGAAATAGTCATGTGGAACAATATTATCCTCCGTGTAAGTTCTATTATTCCACATATAACCATCCCATTCCCAGTAGTCGGTGTTGAATTGAATAATGGGATACCAGACACCTTGGAAGAAGAATTGTCCACTCCATGGATCACCCATTACAGTGTCAATGACTACTAGCTCTGTTGTATAATCCATCCAACCAGTCCATCTTTGGGGAATACCGTTGATATCAATCATATAGTATTCATCAATTTCATAGTTGTATGGATCTGTAGGGAGGGCTATTGGATGGTCATGTCTTGAGTAGAAGAAGGTACCATTTGCTAGGGTTACATTAAGGAATGTTGCTTGCCAATTCTGGTTGTAGGAAAACTCCTCTCCAGTAAGAGTTTCGACCCAGTCATAGCCACGACCATCATCCCACTCATAAATTCGAGATTGACCATCTGTGTAGTCGCCTGTGTAGATACCCGTTCTAATGTCAAGCCAGCCATCTACAATGAACTCGTAAGTGAAAAGGTCTCGATGCCCGTACGCCACTGTCCAATCCTCTTGTTTCACCTCAGGAACAAAGATGCTTCCATTCGCTATCGTAGTCCATGGAAGGTTCTTGTCGTATTCACCATAGTCATAGTTGAATCTAAAGTTGGGGTCTGTACTCCAGTCAGTCAAGTTGTAGACTGTGCCTGTATCAATTTGGTACACATCATACCAGTACCCAAAAGTTGGTTCCCACACCTGCATAGGAAGTTGTATTGCTTCGTATTGTGCCCCATCAACAATAGCATATTCCTTCGCAAAGTATCTGCCTGTCGCGGGATTGAAAATCCACTCAAGGCTGTTCAGGTCCCAAGGACTCCACATTGGAACTCCCGGAGCAGGTAACTGATACTGAGTTCCACCAATGATTGTATAGACATAGGAGTTCGTCATAAATTGAGGAATGAAAAATGGCTGAGAATTATAAACACCAGTCATCAATTCCCAAGGCCAATCAAAGAGATAGAGGTCACCCATGTCCCAATAGTAGTAACGACCATAGTATGAATCATACCAGAATTCGACAGCCTCATAGGTTCCATTCCTATACATCACATAATGATCGTATCCCAGATATTCAGGCCAACCAACCATGTAGAATGGCGTTGTTCCATTGAGATAGGTTACATATGTGTAATCAACCTTAGATACATCAACAACCTCTTGGAATTGAGCCACCCACATGTCCCAAGAAGCCCAAGGTTGAATTACCATTGTTCCATTGACAGCCATCATGTAGTACAAATCGTCAAAACCAGCATACTGAGGATACTCACCCCAGGCTAGGAAAGAGGCGTTACCCATATTGGGCAAAGTGATGTTGTATACAGCCGCAACAGCTCCTGAGTACACTTGGATTTCAGTATCATTGTAGAACTTGATGAAGTATTGTTCATCGCCTGTTGTGTAATCGTATTCAGTTCTCACTGTTTCTTCCCAATTATTCTCCATATCTGTGACAAGGTATGGTTTCAGATCTATCTCTTCACTATTTATTACGACATAGGGGACTTTTTCACGCTGATAGAAATCACCAGTAGCATTGTTCCTAAAGATCTCAGCCCTAAATGGCTCTTCCATGTATAACTTGGTTCCATTGAGATAACTGTACACTGTATTCTCAGTCCAACCTAGAACAGTGTGTTCACCCCATCCAGACTCGTAGTCAACTACCCATCCAAGTTCACCATAGAAATAATCCCAACGCCATTCAAGCTGAGGCATTTCAGGAGTTGGTATAATATCAAAACTCACTCTGAGATCATTACCGATAAACTCCTGTATGAGGTTCGTAACACTCAACCAATTGACTGGCATTCTTAAGCTAGGTGAATAGTCAGATATCCATCCAGGTGTCCAGTCGTTGGCAACAAAGTCCCAGGTCTTTTCCTCCCAGAACCAGTCATCAATTAAGGTCCACTGAGGTTCCCAACGACCAGGCATAATTTCAACCATTACCCAATCCCAATGTTCACCATAACTCCATTGAGTTCGAACGGTCCTATTGTAGACATCAATGTCAATCATACCGTGCGGATCGATTCGTATCTGTATCTCAATCTCCGACCGTTGATTCCAGTCATTTAGTCCATCAAAACCCCAATCCTCATCATAGGCATTCATGAAGAAACCGATACCATCAATGTCTTCGATATAGTCAGCGCCACCTTGGAGCCATGATTTAACGGTGAAAGGTTCGCCTACATCAGTCTGGAACATCCAGTCTGGTTCATAGGGTTCACCTCCATGAGTCAATGTTACAATTGATACTGGTGATTCAACA
>JBHLRC010000047.1:0-21728 GCA_048882965.1 Candidatus Thorarchaeota archaeon | reverse complement strand
ATAGAGAATCTTGAAGGAATTTCCAGTTATCTAGTGAGCGACCACATTCTAAATCTGTTTGCAGACCTAAAAGGGCAGTTACCAGCTGAAAAACAAAAGATGCTATCAATCACACGGAGGTTCCTAGACTTGGAGGAAGAAGAGCAGATGCTCTACCGATTTGGTCGGCGTCTTGGTGTTTACTCCAGTTTGGATGATTTAATGGATATTCCTCGAAGGAAACACGTGAGTAAGATAATGTCTGACAACAATGTCAATTCACAGAATATTGATGGTATAATTGATCAGCTGATGCGTAGGTTCATCTAATCTGACCACTATTATCTAATGAGGGAGATGCCTTCATTTTGATGGTTTGTGGTGCTTTGAAGGCTGTCTTGTATGAGTCAACATGTGAATTAAGTTGGTGGATTTGACCGACTCAGCCATTCAAGCAGACCTGAATTTACGGCAAGTATTTATCGAACCGCGTATCGCATAGGCGTTATAATCTCGCGAGGGATAGGAATGCAGTTTGATTGGATTTTTGGAGTACTAGGGTTGGGAATTACTTCCTTTCTTATACTGATAGTTCTGTTATTCATACTCAACTTTCTGATACAAGGAATCTTTCTTGGAATCGGTCTGGGTTTTGTGAACGGACAGAATAGAGACCTGGGATCAACATTTGTTACTGCTCTCCTCATGTCCTTAGTGATTTGGATACCATGTCTAGGTTGTTTCATTGCATGGTATTTCATCAAGAGCAGACATGATGTTGGCTGGGGCGGTGCCTTAGCCGCTTGGATATTGGGTGCAATAATCCAGTTTCTGGTCATGGTCTTACTGCTAATGTTCGTGTTTACTGGGATTTGGGCTGGAATCCTTGGGGGATTGATTCCTCTCCCATAAAACTATAGACCATAACGGTGTATGATGCGTGGATTGTAATGGAAAAAGAGGAAGGAGTCAGCTCACGGCCCTGCGAAGAAGTCCTCGATGATGAAAATCGAGGAAAATTAATGCTGAACTTCAGGCGTGTGATTCGACATCCTCTCCTCTTCCTCAGGACCACCGACCCATTCATCACCGCACATCATCCGACCTGTTCGCATTTTGACTCACATTCAGTCACAATTCGTGGAAGGCGATGGTGTGTTGGGTGCACTTTCAATTCCCTGTCCTTTTTTGTGGCAATGTTTCTAGGTCTGTTAGTCTGGATCTATAACCCAATTATACTAGGCAGGTTCTTCCTGTTCTGGGGTGGTGTTGTTGGGAGTGTGCTCTATTTTCTATTGAGCCTCTCTGGTATAGCTGATCGAAGTACAAAGACAAAGATCACATCAAAATTCTTACTTGGTTCCTCCTTCGCTGGAGTCTGTTGGTCTATCCTTCTGATTAATGGACTCTTCTCACCCGGCCTAGAGGTCAAACTTCTGTTTATTCTGGCGCTGTATCTTGGTTTTGTGACGATACTAAACGCAAAACGGAGTATGGAAGTCTTCAAGGAATGTGAGGAATGTGAATACAAGATGAGATGGAGTAAGTGTCCTGGGTTCAGGGAGATTGCATGCAAACTAGTAGAAGAGGGATTTGTGTATCCCGAAGAACTTTGAACTCTTCATGTATTTCCACTCGATACACTCAACTCATCTGTGAAATCTACTTTTAATGTATTAACCGGTTTAGTACAGAGTGGCCCTTGATTTATTGGTGAATTCACAAAGTCCGAAACCTCATAGGCTTCCATTGGCTCAGCTGTGTAAGGTTTGAGCAATGACAAGAGCTGTTCTCTGTCTTGGCTCTCAGGGCTTAACCAAGTCTTCTCATCTTCAGGACTCAAGATAACTGGCATCCTATGATGAATTGGCTTCAGAACTTTGTTAGGCGTTGTTGTGATAATAGTACAGCTTTCGAGTGTCTTACCAGACTTTGTCTTCCAGTACTCATATAGACCCGCGAATGCGAATGGTTTTCGACTTTTCAGACGAATATGTGTTGGTACCTTTACCTTTCCGACCTTCTGCCATTCATAGAATCCATCTGCAAGTATCAGACATCTGCGTTTCTTGAATGCATTCCTGAAAGCTGGTTTCTCAGCTACGGTTTCCACTCTTGAGTTGATCATACGGTTTCCGATACTCACATCCTCTGCCCAGAACGGAACTAGCCCCCATCGCATCTCTGTTAGCTGACGTTTCTCTCTTTGGACTACAACTGCCACATTCTGTGAGGGGGCGATGTTGTATCTTGGTTCAGGTCTCTTAATGACCTCCTCAATTTCAAATCTCTCAATGAGTGCTTCTGCATGGGTCAAGAGAGCAAAACGTCCACACATGAATTAATATTTTGAATTCATTTAGTATAAGAATTGAGGAATGGTCGTTCTTGATGAACTATAGTTATTTCACATCAATTACTCGGTCTATCCGATCCACAGAATCCTCCACATAGCTTCTGTTATTAACCGTCAGTTCAATTGCGCCTTCCGGGCAAATGTCAACACATCGGCCACATCCTCTACACTCAGGTCCAATAACAGCCCTTTCATCGACAAGCTGAATCGCATCGACGAAACAGACTTCCTCCTGACTGCAGGTTCCGCACCCAACACAGGCGTCTGTGACCTCTACATTGACTCCCTGCATCTTAGTGATCTTACGTCCAATCTCTGGATTAACGTCTGGTAGAATCTTCCATAGACAACAACAGGGGCAGCAATTGCAGATGGTCAGTAGTTTCTCTCCTGGTCTTACATTCAACCACATTGCGTCCAGTTTATTTCTCCCTATCAGATGGACCAGTCCTGCTTCTCTACATCTCTTTACATATTCATGAGCATCTTCCTTAGTTACCAATTTCCCAAGATGAGGATTGATATCAAGAACTGCCTCACCAAGGAAAAGGCATCCATAATTGATGGGATAGTCCTCACATTTTGAAGACTCCCTGCAGATGCAGTAGTTCATAATCCAATGATAGTTAGCTTTTTCGATGAATTCATGAACAATCTGCGAAGGGAGTGTAGTTTCAGTTGGTCTCTCGAGTTGTTTCCCTATCTTGATCTCTACAACAGTATCCTTTGGCAGATAGATGATATCATCGCCATCAAAAAGCAATTTGTCAACGATTTTACCAATGATGGGTATTTTAGTTGCCCGTGCAATTAGACGTCTGTTAGGAAACGTCTTCTTCAGGAGTTCTACCATCCAAAGTGGAGCGCCCATAAAGGAGCCTTCTTGAGAATCCATCTGATAATGGTATCGCTACATGTCATTGCTGACATTAATATACGTCCTAAATACATTGTATGCTATTGCGAGGGAAAACGAACACCCCAGTACATTGACACTCACTGCCTACCTTCACCTGAACTCATTGATATCATTCATCGCAGTATTGGAGATGTCGTCTATGTATAGGCTGTGCAAATTGAGTGGATATTCATCCTCTATGATTTTAGTTTTCATATTACTGAATGTTATGCCTGTAGTTCTGTCCAGCGACCTTGTTTCTTCATTGGAACTGGAAAGTGTCCCCGCAAATGAAACACATGGGCCAATTGCTGTTGATGGGGATGCAAATTTCTCAGCAACTGCTTCAGCAGAAGGCTGGCCTGGTGATGGGTCACAACTAAATCCATTCATCATTGAGAACTACGACATAACGTTAGGAGTCACTCCAGAAGCAGGTATCAGTATAATGAACACTCGTTCACACTACATAATTCGCGGATGTACGCTGATTGGGCCTGCTGCTACTCCTTCATATGGTGTCCATCTAGAAAACTCCTCCAATGGTAGAATTATCAATAACCTGATCACCAACTTCGCTCACGGACTCAATGCAACAGGTGGGTGTAGAAGTTTCATTGTGACTGGGAACAACATCAGTTACAACTCTTATGGCATTTGGTGGAAAGGCTCAGATAACTTCACCATTACACAAAATCATTGCTCACACAACTTCTTCACAGGTGTCTATATCTCGAATTCAAATAATGGAACAATCCGTGGCATTAGCTGCATCGGGAATGGGAATTATGGCATTTTGTGGGAAGACTCTGATAGCTTTGCAATTACACAAAATAATTGCTCAGAGAACTCCTTCACAGGTATCTATATCTCGAGTTCGAATAATGGAACCATTAGTGGAAATATCTGTAGTGGAAATGGGGATAATGGACTCCAGTTGACATCCCTTTCTAATTATGATGTAGTGACTGAGAATTTCTGTACTGGAAATGTCAATATTGGCATTCGGCTTCAAGCTGTAGGCTGGAGCATATTTGAAAACAACACCTCGAATGAAAATCATTACGGTATATATACTACTGCGGCAAGTTACTGCCCGATTCACTGGAATATCTTTGCTAACAATACCGACAACATACAAGATGATGGTGCCAATTTAGACTGGGACTATAATTACTGGTCTGACTATTCGGGTTCTGATGCTAATTCGGATGGCTATGGGGACACCTCATACGGTTTTGGATGGTACGACGCTTATCCTCTGATGTTCCCACCATTCCCTGTTGAATGGGCACAACTGATAACTGACCAGTATGTAGAGTTTGGATCATACTTAGATTACAACATTGCTATTACCTGTCCTGCACCTTATGTTGTGTGTGTGAATGATACGACCAATTTCTGGACTGGTATCCTCACACTCTCCAGTATCCCCACACTGCCTGTCGGTGACTATCCCCTATTGGTAAATGTGACAAACATCTATGGCTATTATACTGAGGCAATCTTCACTGTCTTTGTACAAGACACCACGCCTCCATTCGTAACGAGCCCCGCCGACTTATCGTTCATGGTCGGAGAAGAATATCAAACGATAGAGTGGCACGCTCAAGATCTAAGCCCACTGAGTTATGTGGTCCTAAGGGATGGCTCAGAGGTTTCTTCATACTCCACATCCCTAAATTCAATCCACTTCTCCATGACTCTTGAGAGCTATCAAGCTGGGATATTCAACTATACAATCGTCGTTACCGATGCCTATGGAAATGCGGTGTTTGACACAGTCATTGTCACAATAATGCCTAGACCCTTCTTTGAGGTAATGTTACCATGGCTCATAGTTGGTGTCATAGCTGTAGTAATGCTCACTGTGACCTTCATATTTCTCCGCAAACGTAGTTCTGCTAGGTGATCTCAGGGGAAGTGTGTCCTCCCTCATCTTCTACCTTGCTGGAGCATAGCCTTCTTTAAATCTGATCAAAGATTAGTGGCTAAGATATATGTGAGTTCGTGATTATATAGCGAGGGCATTTGTTATGACCGAGTGGTTAGAATATACAACTGATTGGGGCTACTGGATTAATCCCGACACATTTCGAACGCCTAGAATAAAGAAGTCTATCAGAGTCGGATCGGTGGTTTTTCTAAAGAGTCGAGAAATCCTTGATGATGGTCGTTCAATCATCGTCACCACTTATGGTGTTGCTGAGTCTTCTGGACTCAAAGAGATGGGTAAGAAGGAAGCCAGTGCAATTCTGGCAAAACAGATGTTAGAATTCATGCGGTTTCGCAAGATGTATCCTCCCAAGACAGAGATAAAGAAGACCTATGCGAATGGTAGTGTAGACATTGACTATTCACCCACAGATTACGACTCCTTCACCATCAGATTGACTCCTGAAATGGTGGGTGAGGATGTGGAGGACTTTCTATACGGCTTGAAACCTTTCACAGAGGAAGACTTTGAGCTTGCTGAGGCATGGAGGATTGAACCCGCAAAGTCAAGCAGGTCAACATGTAGGACATGTTCCAAGAAGATCGAAAAGGGTGAACTCAGACTTGGTGAACCTTCTCTATTCGATGGGCACGTCAGTTATGGCTGGCATCATGTGAAATGCGCAGCACGTCTACTTAAAGGATCTAAACTTGATTCGTTGGTTGGCTATGAGGAACTCACGGGTGAGCAGAAAGAGCAACTGCAAAAAGAAGTGTAGATCACTCTACCTAGATTTGCTCTTTACGTATTGGGCCTTCAGAATCGCGACCTTCTCTTGTCATGAACATAGATGCTAAGACGAGTACCGCCATTGTTCCTCAGAACATGCGCTGCCACTCCGATCTTAAAACCAATAGTGCCATCACGACCCTCTATATTCATGACCATGAGAGTTGCTTTCTCAATTGATATTTTCAGATTCGCCATATCGTCACCATGTATTCTCAAACGGGTATTACTTATGTAATAGTATTACAAAATACAGTAATAAGTGTTATGGTTACAGATGTTAATGTGCTTAAGCTCGAAAATAATGTCAGATGGTCTTTATATTAAGGTTCAGCGATATCAGAACTACTAAATACAAGATTACACCACACCAAGATGGCTAACCATGACCAAACTCATGATTACTGACACAGTCTTACGAGATGCGCATCAGTCCCTTCTTGCCACCAGGATGCGTACTGAGGACATGCTTCCCATCTGTGAGAAGCTCGATAAGGTCGGATACTAGTCTCTTGAGATGTTCGGAGGCGCGACCTTTGATTCCATGATGCGTTTCTTGGATGAAGATCCTTGGGAACGACTTGAAGCCCTTCGAGAGGCGATGCCAAACACGCGATTGCAGATGCTCCTTAGAGCCCAGAACGTGGTCGGATATAGACACTATGCAGATGATGTGCTTGAGTCTTTCGTTGTTGAAGCAGTAAAGATTGGACTTGATGTCTTTCGGATTTTCGATGCACTCAATGACATCCGGAACATGGAAGCAGCGATGAGGTTCGTAAAACGTGAAGGCGGTCATGTTCAAGCAAGTTTTTGTTATACGCTCAGTCCCTTCCATACCAATGAAAAATTCGTCGAGATGGCTAAAGAACTCTACACTCGAGATGCTGACTCAATCTGTATCAAAGACATGGCTGGATTAATCTCGCCTGAGGCCGCGTTTGATCTTGTCACAAAGCTCAAAGACGAGATTGATATTCCAATCCAACTTCACTCGCACTACACAAGCGGCATGGCATCAATGGCTTATCTCAAAGCTGCAGAGGCTGGAGTTGATGTGGTAGACTGTGCGATATCTGCACTCTCAATGGCCACCTCGCAACCAGCAACGGAATCAATTGTTGAAGCACTAAAGGGAACAGAGAGGGACACTGGTCTTAATCTGAATCTCCTTGCGGAAATTGCGGACTACTTCAGAAAGATACGACGGAAATATGGTCAATTTGAGGGGAGCCTTCAAGGTGTTAACCCTCAAGTCTTGCAATTCCAGATTCCTGGTGGAATGCTGTCAAACCTCGACAATCAACTCAGGGAACAAGGAGCGTTGGATCGGTATGATGAGGTTCTCGCGGAAGTCCCACGTGTAAGGGCCGACTTGGGATACCCTCCATTGGTCACACCATCCAGTCAGATTGTTGGTACGCAAGCGACGTTGAATGTCATAACTGGCGAGAGATATAGCATGATCCCTACGGAGGTCAAACAATACATCAGAGGCTACTATGGACGACCACCAGCTGATATTGACCCTGAGATAAAAAAGAAGGCTATTGGAGATGAAGAGCCTCTCAAATGTAGACCTGCAGACATGCTAGAGCCTGAACTCCCTGCAGCTCGTGAGGCTCTGAAAGACATTCCACATGTTCCTAGAGACCTCGTATCCTATGCCCTCTATCCACAATATGCACTAGATTTTCTAAAGCGCAAGGCACAGCGTATGAGCAGAGGTACCATGACCGCTGAACTAGAGGTCGCACTCGCTGCTGCAGTCCTTCATATGAATGGTGCAGGACCTAGTTCAATCTCATCCGCAACTGGAAGGACTCAGTCGTGGTCGGATGCTAGCAGGTCTGATCTTGTTGATGGAAGAACTATCCAATACAGTCCTGGACAGTGGGACCGATCCTCCTCTTCATGGTCGTCTGCTGGTCGGAAAGACATCATGCGAGGAAAAAGTAGGGGGCTCTGAAATGAGTCCAGAGTACAAGATAACACTGGATGAACGTCCCTTTGACGTTGAGGTCAGTATGCTTGACGAAGGAGGGCTACTTGTCGTCAGTGTGGGTGATCATAGCTTCACAATGAAGCCAACAATGGATGAGGATGGCAATTGGGTTGTCAACGACACGGCTATGGACTATCCAGTTAAGATACTCAAGAAGACAGGAAAAAATGTCACTCTTGAGATAAATGGTGAAGAACATACTATTGAGTGGGAACGTCTCAGAAAACAAGAAACCGTCAAGAGCACAGCTGGAGCATCCACTAGCGGTCCCAAGGTCAGCGGAGGTGTCTACCCACCAATGCCTGGGAAAATTACTGAAGTCAGGGTTAAGGTGGGTGACTCAGTTAAGGCAGGCACCACTGTTTGTATCCTGGAAGCCATGAAGATGTTCAATGAGTTGAAGTCTGACTCTGCAGGAACAGTGAAGGAGGTCAATGTCGAGGTTGGTACGATGGTGGCTCCGGATGATCTGCTTGTGCTTATCAAGTGAGGAATGGATCTCATGGAACCAGTGTATGTCATTGGTGCTGGGATGACCAAATTTGGTGTCCTCGATGACTCTCTGGTCCAGCTGGCTGAAAAAGCATCTTTCAAAGCCATGAGTGAATCTCAAACCGTAGAACAGCAATTTGATCACCTAGTTGTAGGTTCACAAAATCCAGATGAGTTTGTAAATCAGGGTCATCTCTCAACGTTACTTTCGGATAGACTCGGTATTGTTCCAGCTGGAGCAACTCGTATTGAGACCGGCCCTTCATCTGGTTCAAGCGCATTTGAGGCTGCATTCACCATGATTGCATCCGGACACTCAGAACTAGTTTTAGTAGTCGGTGTCGAGAAGATGTCCGAAGTTGACCGTGGGACCTCATTAAAGATACTCACTAAAATGCTGTCCTATGAGAACGAAACCCGATACGGTGTTACTCCTGCAGCATTGGCGGCTATGGTGACACGTAGGTACATGCATGAGTATGGACTCACTCGGGATGAGCTCTCATTAGTTCCTGTGAAAGCTCATCACAATGCAACAAAAAATCCACTTGCACATTTTCAGAGTGAAATAACCGTTGAAAACGTCAACAACGCACGAGTGGTTGCAGATCCTCTCACATTGTTCGACTGTTGTCCCATGAGCGATGGAGCAGCAGCTGTTATTCTCGCATCAGATAGAATAGTGAGTGAACTTGGCATATCAGATCAAGCTGTTCGTGTTCTCGGAGTTGGTCATGGAACAGACTATCATGCACTACAACACCGGTTGTCGCTGACATCATTAGGAGCTACAATAGCTGCAGCTCAGAGAGCTCTCTCAATGGCAAAGGTTAATCCTCTTGATATTGATGTGTTTGAGATCCATGATGCATTTTCAATCTTGGAATTAGTGAACATGGAAGACATCGGGATTGCAGAACGAGGTTCCGCGATTAAGATGATTAAGAATGGAGAAACTGAGGTTGGAGGACAGACTCCTGTGAACACAACTGGGGGTCTCAAAGCAAGAGGGCATCCTTCCGGAGGGACCGGTATTGCACAGATTCACGACATCTATAATCAACTTCTGCAGAAGGCACCAAAAGGTTTGCAGGTTAATGCTCCGGTCCTTGGCTTGACTCAGAACATAGGTGGATTTGGAAATAACATGGTAGTATGTATCTTCTCAGCACCTTAGTTTTTGAACTTCTCTCTGCATTATTCATCCAAGATTGTCTTATTTGATTTTCAATTGTTTTCACTGTGTACTAGCCCGGAAATGTGGCTCAGCGCGCTGCATTAGCAATACAAGATGGGGCCGAACTAGTCTTGCTAATGGACCTGGCAAGAAGAAGTAACTAGGACTGACTCTCTCTTGAACCGCCTTACGGGTGCTAGTCTGTACAATTGAACGGTGTCACTACAATGAGAAAGCATGTTCTTGCACTGACCTTTTTTGTAACCCTTATTGGAATCGGTATGATAATTCCAACTGCTAATTTTAAACCGATACAAGTTCAATCACCCGATTCTCAGTCATTCATCATGTCTGCTATAGGTGACAATACAGAGGATTATGTGGACCAGTTATCCGATTTACATGCACCCACGGATATAGGAACGCACAACACTTTCGCCGATCTTCAGGCTTTCGACTCTAATTATGATTCCATGACTGAGGCTAATCAAGGCTCAGCTGGAAATGATGTTGAAGATGTTGTTGACAGTGATGCTACAGACGTTGATTCCAGTCCCGATGTTGGAACTCAAGGTACATTCGCAAATGCTCAAGATTTTGGTGACACCGATTATATGACAGTGCAAGAAAC
This sequence comes from Candidatus Thorarchaeota archaeon, assembly GCA_048882965.1. Taxonomy (GTDB): domain Archaea; phylum Asgardarchaeota; class Thorarchaeia; order Thorarchaeales; family Thorarchaeaceae; genus SMTZ1-45. The sequence goes on along the minus strand of JBHLRC010000047.1, from coordinate 11,465 downwards.
TGATTTGGGCTTTGCAGGTGTTAATGAGAACTTAGACTGCAATGGCTATGATAGCACTTTCACAGCATGGACTGCTGTAGGCACCACACCTTATCTCGATGCAATAGATTACAATACTAATTACATCTATACATCAGGTAATGGTGATGATGTTGGTTATTTCACCTTTCCCTCAACATCTCTCACATCTGGGTCCGCAACAGTAACTTTGTATGTTTACTGCATGAGCGTTGATGGAGATGATTTGGCCTCTGTTTATTACAACATTGGCTCTGGAGATGTTTACACTGGAATTGATGTTTGCTATAATACAACTTTCCAGTACAATGCAGTCACCTTAGGGTCTCTTACAGTTGCTGAGATTAACGCTTTGAGTATTAGATTCACCTCTGTTAGATCTCCGCCAGGTAGTGAGATAAGAATCGATTATATCTACATCAATGTCTTTGCTCCTGCTGTTCCTGATTATGAGATGAAATTCGAGTATGAATTCACTACGGTTGATTTTGATGAAGTGAACGAAGAAGTTTGCATCAATGTTCAGACTGCAACTCAAGGTACTGAAGAGCTTGAGGTTTATGAGTGGGATGGAGTATCAGCCTGGTCATTACTCGGTACACTCAATTCTGATGGATGGAACAACTTCACAGCATCATACATTACTTCATCCACCTACTACATCGAGATTCGTGATAACGAACGTACAGACGAGGGAACACAATCCACATGGGCAATCGACTCAATTCTTCTCCATGTTTGGACAGTTCCTACTTTGGATTATGAATTAGACTTGGAAGTTGGTTGGACTGCTGCTGATTTTGATGAAAGTAATGAAGAACTCTGTATTTATCCTGTCACTGGAGGTGGATGGCCTGCAGAAGATATCAAAGTGGATGTCTGGACTGGCGCATGGACCAATGTGATTGCAGACCTGACACCAGATCAATGGAACAATGTGAGCATCTCCAGTTATCTAACTGGAACATCATTTGAGATTCGTTTTCTCGGAGGTACAGAAACTGGCGATACAACTCAGGACACATGGGAGATAAATGCAGTACTCATTCACACATGGACTCCTAGTTATTCTCCTGTCATCGATCAGGCTCCGACATTGGACAATCCTAGTGACACCGACAATATGTATGCTCAATATATCGAGTATCAGATCACTGTATATGTGTCCGACCAAAATGGATTTGCGGATATCGATTACTTGGAGATAGGATTGTGGAATAACACACAGACGACAGAGTATTGCAGATTCAGATACGATGAGGACACGAATGCTTTCACCGAGGAGTACGATGCTGGTACCTATGTATCCCTAAACACAGGAAGTTCTGCTGCAACTGAGAGTGGTAACGATATCAACGCGACCTTCTACTTCACCATTGACTGGGACTTCCCTGATTCTACCGATTTAGATGCAAATTGCACTGTCATTGACACACAGACAGAGTCCACTACAACATGGTATGAAGTAAACTGGGATGTTGAAACTCGTCTGGACTATTCAGCTGCGCCCAGTATTGATGATGGTTCCGGTACCTTGGATAGAGGTGATCTTGATGGCTCCTTCTCCCTTACGGGTACAGTGATTTATTATCAGTCAATTGATGATTTTCCAGCATCAGCCGCAGTTGATGTCTGGGTTTCAGCATCAGAATACGGCACTAACGTGGGGCCATGGAGCGACCTGACTCTCACTTCTGGTGCATTCGATGTCACTTGCTATGCAGATGATGTCATTGGCGAGGATACTTACACTGTTAAAGTGGTTGAAGAAGGTGCAGGCTCAGGCGGTACTGACCTCTATTATACTAATAGTGCTACTGATACGTACATTGCAGACCGACTAATTATCGCCATAACTGATCCAACGAATCAGAGAATCAATATTGGAGAAAATGCAACAGGCATTGTAGTTTCAGCAATCTATGACTATGACGATTCTGCCTTTGATGGTACGCTCACAATCAACAACACTCAGTTCGTGTACGGAACAGCTCAGAGGCAAGACTATACAGTGTCCTCTGCTTCTGGCGGGACTCATGGCGTATCATTCATAGGAGTGAACGATGTCACGTACTGCATTTGGGACTCTCTATCCATCACAATTACTGACCCGCCAAACCAGCGAATCAATACTAACGCAAATGCATCAGGTATCATTGTTTCTGCAATCTATGACTATGACGGTTCTCCCTATGACGGCACACTAACTCTGAATAATACGCAGTTTCTCTATGGTACTGCTCAGATTCAGTACTACACGGTACAGACTGCGAGTGGTGATACATATGGAATTACATCAATTTCAAGTAATGATGTCACATTTTGCATTTGGGACTCACTAACAATCACAATCACAGATCCAGCAGATCAGCGACAGAATATCAATGTCAATGCCACCGGGATTCTAGTTTCAGCTATACGCGATTACGATGGCTCCGCCTTCGATGGCACTCTTACTTTGAATAACACTCAGTACATTTATGCGACAGCTCAACGGCAAGACTATACTGTTCTATCAGTCAGCGGTGGATCTTTTGGAATCACAGCAATTTCCTCAAATGACGTGACTTACTTCATCTGGGACTCCTTGACAGTGACGATTTCTGACCCGACTGACTCACGAATCAATATTGACACAGCCGCCACTGGCATCACCGCTACTGCGGTGTATGACTACGACGGCTCAGTCTTTGATGGTACATTGACACTAAATAACACTCAATTCACTTACTCGACTGCTCAGATCCAGTGGTACACAGTCGCATCTGCAGGTGGGGACACCGAGGGAATCACTGTGATAAATGCTAATGATGTCACTTGGTGTATCTGGGACTCCTTGACAGTCACTCTCACTGACCCTAGTGACCAGCATATTGATGTCGGTACTGCAGCTACAGGAGTTACTGCATCTGCAGTCTATGACTATGATGGTGCAGTGTTCGATGGCACTCTCACTCTCAATAACACCCAGTTTACGTATGCCACTGCGCAGATTCAATGGTATACAGTTGCTTCTGCAAGCGGTGACACGGAGGGAATCACCGCGATAAATGTCAATGATCTGACCTGGTGCATCTGGGACTCCTTGACCATTTCCCTCTCAGATCCTGCAGATCAAAGGATCAACATAGGCACCGCAGCAACGGGCATTGTCGCCTCAGCTGTCTATGACTATGATGGTAGTGTATATGATGGGTCCTTAACACTCAACAATACTCAGTTTACATATGCCACTGCGCAGATTCAATGGTATACAGTTTCTTCAGCAACTGGTGACTCCTATGAAATCACGGTAATCAACACGAACGACTTGACTTACTGCGTTTGGGACTCAATTACCATCACCATCACTGACCCAGCAGATCAGAGACAGAATATCAATACCAATGCAACTGGGATTTTTGTTTCAGCCATATACGATTACGATGGCTCTCCCTTTGACGGAACTTTGACATTAAACAATACTCAGTTTAGTTACGGAGTAGCTCAGAGACAGGACTATACGGTTCAGACTGTTTCTGGCAGCAGCTATGGCATAACTGCCATTTCTACAAATGATGTGACTTTCTTTATCTGGGACTCCTTGACAATAACTATCAACGATCCATCAAATCAACGAATCAACATCGACACAGCTGCGACTGGGATTTTGGCGTCAGCTGTCTATGATTATGATGGAAGTGTCTTTGATGGTGTACTCACTCTAAACAACAGTCAATTTACGTACTCAACTGCTCAAATCCAATGGTACACAGTCACTTCTGCAAGCGGGGACACCGAGGGAATAACATCAATCAGCACAAACGATGTCACCTGGTGTATCTGGGATTCACTGACCATTTTCATAACCGACCCAACTGACCAACAACAAAATATCAATGCCAATGCAACTGGAATCTATGTTTCTGCAGTCTATGACTATGATGGATCCGCCTTTGATGGTAGCCTCACCTTGAACAATACGCAGTTTAGTTATTCTACAGCTCAGAGGCAGGACTATACTGTCCAATCAGTAAGTGGCGGCGCCTTTGGAATCACAGCGATTTCCTCAAATGATGTGACCTACTTCATCTGGGACTCATTGATAGTTTCAATAACTGACCCCGGTAGTCAACGCATCAATACTGGTGCAAATGCATCAGGAATTGTTGTGACAGCTATCCATGCATATGATAGTTCATCCTTCGATGGTACATTGACACTAAATAATACTCAGTTCATCTACGCAACCGCTCAGAGGCAAGACTATACTGTCCTAAGTGCCACCGGAGGGACTGAAGGTATCACAGCTATTTCGGTGAATGATGTCACGTACTGCATCTGGGACTCATTGACTATCACAATAACCAACCCGGTCAATCAACGAATCGACATCAACACTAATGCGACTGGAATCTTTGTTTCTGCAGTCTATGACTATGATGGGTCTTCATTTGATGGTACCCTCACTCTCAACAACACTCAGTTCAGCTATGCCACCACTCAAAGGCAGGACTACACTGTTCAGACAGTCAGTGGCGGGGCCTATGGGATTACAACCATCTCTGTTAATGATTTGACATACTGCATCTGGGACTCCTTGACAATCACAATGAATGATCCATCAAACCCCCGCATCAACATCAATACTGCAGCAACAGGAATTGGAGCAACTGCGGTGTATGACTACGATGGTTCACCCTATGATGGGACTCTGACTCTCAACAACACTCAGTTCACTTACTCGACTGCTCAGATCCAGTGGTACACAGTTGCGTCTGCAAGTGGAGACTCGATTGGAATCTCTGCTATCAATGTAAATGATTTGACTTGGTGTATCTGGGACTCGTTGACTATCACTGTAAACGACCCATCAGACCAACGCATTGATGTCAGTACTGCAGCTATAGGCATTGCGGCTACGGCAGTCTATGATTATGATGGCGCAGCCTATGATGGCACGCTTACTCTGAACAACACACAGTTCACATACGCCACTGCTCAAATCCAGTGGTATACTGTAGATTCTGCTAGTGGCGATACGTTTGGCATAACAGAAATCTCAACCAACGATGTGACTTATTGTGTCTGGGACTCATTGAGTGTTTCGATTACTGATCCGCCAAATCAGCGAATCAATATCAACACGAATGCTTCAGGGATTGTTGTTTCAGCAGTCTATGATTATGATGGCTCTCCCTTTGATGGGACACTCACACTCAACAACACCCAGTTCATCTATGCCACGGCTCAACGACAGGACTACACTGTTGCTTCAGCCTCAGCTGATACATATGAGATTACAGTCATCAGCTCAAATGATGTGACTTTCTGTATCTGGGACTCGCTGACCATTGCCATCACTGATCCTATAGATCAGAGAATCGATATCAATGCAAATGCATCTGGGATCATAGTTTCAGCGGTCTATGACTATGATGGTTCTCCCTTTGACGGTACATTCACACTCAACAACACGCAGTTTGTCTATGGTGCCACTCAGAGGCAAGACTACACTGTTTCCTCTGTCAGTGGGGACTCATATGGCATCACTGCAATCGCAATCAATGATGTGACCTATTGTATCTGGGACCGTCTTCTGGTTACCATTAGTGTTGATGACTCGACTCCGAATGATGCAGTCCAGGCTAACTTCTCACTGGCAGTCGTATTCGACTATGATGATACTGTGTGCACAACATACCAGATTGTCATTCAGAGAAACGGTACCTGGTGGCATTCATTCACAGATGCCAACAAGTCGTACTTCGTAGACACACAGTCTGATACCGCCTACACCTACACCACTCGACTAGTGACATCAGAATCCACCTACACTATTGTGGCATTCGTATCCAACAATCAACAGGTTGTCTGGTCAGCAATTCCCAATAATGCGCCTGCAAATGACGCTGACCCTGTTCTAACTAATCCTGATGATGGTTCCATGCTTGCCCGATACAACTTCTACATCATCACAAGCAATGTGTCGGATGCTGATGGATTCAATGACATACAGTATGTGGAGCTGACACTATATGATAACACAACCACAACACCACTATGGACTGTGAGATATACTGTTTCAGGTGACACATTTTCCGTTGAACTGGGAGGAGCATACATTCAGCTTGGCATGTCATCCTACGCTAGTATGGCTGGCAATGATCTTGACATAACTTGGTACATCAAGATTGACTGGGCCCATGTTGATATGCTCAATACTGTGCCTCATCAGTTCGTGACCGACGGTAAAGCCACCGATTCAGACTTCTCATTTACTACCTGGGACATTGAAACCCGTCTTGACTATTCAAGCGTACCGGCACTGTCCGATGACCGGGGTGATGTTTCAACTGTTGACCTTGTTGCTACCGGTTCGGTGACTTACTTAGGTTCAACACGCAGTCCTCTGGCTAATGAAACTGATGTCTGGGTCATTCACGACGTTTCAGGAACCTGGAGTGGGGACCTATCTGCAGGCAGTTTCAGCATCTCTGGAATCGGTTCATCAGCTTCTGTTCGACTGAACACGTATACATTCAAGATCGTAATCCAAGGGTCTGGAGCTGGAGGGACAGACCTCTATCACTCAGCCAGTCTGACTGATACATACATCACGGACCGAATTGAGGTCTATCAGACAGGAGTGGTTGACTCCAGGATAAATATCAGCTCAGATTGTGAGGTCTGGTGGCGAGCCAGATATGAGTACACTGGCACTGATATCCAAAGCGGACTGACATTGACTCTCAATGGTTCAAGGACTCTCGCCTGGGATGCCATTAATCTCTACTGGAGGTGGCAGGAGTCCTCTGGTAGTCCTTCCTCAGCTGGTTTTGATGTTGTTTCTGGAAGTGAATCGACCTATGGAATCACCGCTCTGGCTGTGACCACTTCAGTGCAACAAGTCATCTGGGATGCTGTTGTCATCACTATTAGTGATCCAACTAGTCAACGTATCAATATCGGTGAGAACGCGACTGGTATCCTAGTGAGTGCGGTCTATGCCTTTGATGGAGCCCCGTTTGATGGGATTTTGACCTTAAACAATACTAATTTCATCTATGCAACAGCTCAGAAACAGGACTACACTGTGCTCTCAGTTTCTGGTGATTCTTATGATATAACAGCTATCTTAAGCAATGATGTGACTTATTGCATCTGGGACTCCCTGAGTATAACTATCACCGATCCTATCAATCAGAGGCAGAATGTGAATGCCAACGCTACAGGCATCTTCGTGACTGCAATCTATGACTATGATGGGACACCTTTTGATGGGATACTCACACTAAACAACACCCAGTTCAGTTATGCAACCGCTCAGAGGCAAGACTACACGGTGCAATCTGTAAGTGGAAGCGGCTATGGAATCACAGCCATTTCTACAAATGATGTCACTTATTTCATCTGGGACTCACTGACTGTTTCAATCACTGATCCCGGTGACCAACGCATCAACATCAATACTGCAGTAACAGGAATAACTGCATCTGCGATTTATGACTATGATGGTTCAGTGTTTGATGGAACAATCACTCTGAACAACACCCAATTCACCTATTCGACCGCGCAGATTCAGTGGTATACTGCTGATTCCGCAGGCGGGGATACGCTTGGTATCACTGTAATCTCGAGCAACGACCTTACTTGGTGTATCTGGGACTCGTTGACTGTTACAATCAATGACCCCACAGATTCACGAATTAACACCAACACAGCTGCAACGGGAATCACAGCCACAGCAGTGTATGACTATGATGGATCGGCATTTGATGGAACACTCGCTCTAAACAATAGCCAGTTTACTTACTCCACTCCTCAGATTCAGTGGTACACAGTTGAATCTGCAAGCGGGGACACAGAAGGAATCACCGCGATAAATGTCAATGATCTGACTTGGTGCATCTGGGATCAATTGAATATCGTCATTGGTGTCGATGATGCAACACTCCTGAATGGAGTCCAGGCAAACTTCTCGATGACCGTCACTTTCCTCTTCGATGGTGTTTCTTGTACAACCTACCAGGTTGCGATTGACCGCAATGCAACATGGTGGCACTCATTTATTGATGCAAACACCACATTCTTTGTCGATGCCAACACCAACATGACATACTTTTACAATGCAAGTATGGTGTCAAGTGAATCAACATACGGCATCACCAGTTTCACAACAAACACCCTGCAAGTGGTCTGGTCACTCGCTCCAAATGAGATACCGGTCAGTGTTTCTGGTCCAATTCTTACGAATGCTGATGACACTGACAACCTTTACGCACGATATCGATACTACATTATCACAACTTCCGTGAGTGATCCCGATGGATACATCGATATTGACTATGTAGAGCTGACTCTCTATGACGACACAAACACGACTCCCCTGTGGACTGTGAGATACACTGTGGTAGGGGATGCATTCTCTATCGAGCTCGGCGGTGCGTTCATCCAACTAGGTGCATCATCGTTAGCAACAATGGGCAGTACTGACTTGGACATTTCCTGGTACATCAAGATTGACTGGGACCATGTTGATATGCAAAATGTCATTCCCAGCCAGTTTGTAACTGATGGCAAAGCTTCAGCCACTAGTTATTCCGCCACTTGGGATGTGGAAACACGTCTCGATTACTCTATAGCTCCGTTATTGTCTAATCATCGTGGCGATGTCAACACTGCTGACCTGATTGCATCAGGCTCTGTCACGTACTATGGCTCGAGTTTCAGTCCTCTGGCCAATGAAACTGATATCTGGGTCGTTCACGATCAAGCCGGGACGTGGAGTGGGGATCTGGTTGCTAACAATTTCAGTATAACTGGTATTGGCTCTTCAGCTATAGTCAGACTGAATAACTACACGATCAAAGTTGTCGCTGAGGGTGCAGGGTCAGGTGGAACTGACCTCTACTACACCTCAAGTCTGTTTGACACCTTCATAACAGACCGGATTGAGATCTATGAAGCTGGTACAGTTGATGGTCAAATTGATATCAACACTGATTGTGAGGTTTGGTGGCGTGCAAGGTACGAGTATGACTCTACAGAGATTCAGAGTGGCTTGACCATCGTTCTTAACGGATCAAGAACCCTTACTTGGGACGCAGGTAACCTCTACTGGAGCTGGCAAGAAACCTCAGTTGCTCCTGCATCAGTCCTCTTTGATGTGTTCTCTGCAAGTGAGTCAACCTATGGCTTAACTCAGTGGTCCGATTCCACATCGATACAGCAAGTAATCTGGGATTCATTAGTCATTACGATAAGTGATCCAACAGATCAACGAATCAATGTTGGTGCCAATGCTAGTGGGATTGTTGTGACTGCTATATACGCCTTTCATGGTACACCATTTGATGGAAGCCTTATTCTGAACAATACAAACTTCCAATATGCCACTCCACAGAAACAGGGCTATACCGTGATTGCTGCAACAGGTGACTCTTATGGGATCACTGCCATTGGAATCAATGATGTCACATTCTGTATTTGGGATCGGGTCAGAGTTGCTTCGATCGATGCTGATGAGCTCTATCATGATCCTAATGATGATGTGGTGCTCACTGTTGAGTTACAATACGAATATGATGGATCTTCTGTTCTTACTGGAACCTTCGCGATTGCTAGCTATCCCCTTACTCACGTTGGTGCAGGAGTATGGGAGGCGCAAGTCACAATTGGCTCATATCAAGCAATCGACTTTGATGATCTGACAACCTGTAATGCAACACTCTATGGTATCAGTGGATACAATATGGACAGTAATGCAGTCACAGTCTATTGGGATCGACTTGAGTTCTATTCGGTTTCAGTGGATGATGATAGGATTAGTGTTGGTGACTCAACTAATGTCGAATGGAGTGTACGACTGGAGAATGCAGGTATTCCTATCACCTCTGGAGTTACTGCTCAGATGACTGGTGCTATTGACTTGGTGGCATCAGCTGGAGTCTTTACAGCAGCTGTAACAGCGAGTGAAGTTGGAAGTGTGGATTACAGCATCATAGCAGCTTCACTTGGAGAGATTGACCAGTTTACTCAGAGTGCTTCTGATGCGGCGGTGATCTGGGATATGATACGTGTGACATCCATAACTGCTACAGAGATTTCAGTTGATGCTGGTACAGCAGTAGAAATCCACGTCACGCTTGTCTATGAATTTGATTCCACAGCTGTTACTAGTGGTGAGGTCCGTCTGAGTGACGGTAGTGCTCAAGTTCCAATGGTCTATAACTCAGCAGAAGGTTATTGGAGTACAACAGTAACAAAAACAACTGCTGGTAATTATACCTTCGAGGTTAACGCTGTCGTTGGAGACACTCATGGTATCACTGTAATCAATACAGATGGCTTCAGCGTAGAGGTTCAATGGGTAGCCGCTCCTGGATTTGTGCTTGACACAATGACACTGATGATTATAGGTGGAGGTGCAGGTATCGGTATACTTGGGCTTGCACTTGTAGCCTCTCGCCGCCGAAGAGGCGGAGCTGCAGCTGATCTCATCGCACTAGAACCTTCAGACCTTGGTGCGTCTGAACCAGTTGAACCAGAGGTGTCCGCGGAACCAGAAACTATCGAGCCTGAAGTCGAAGCAATTCCTGAGGAAATTGAACCTGCTGAGTCAGTTGAACCTGAACCTGATGAAATAGAGGAAACGCCTGAAGCGGAATCTGGGGTTGTGGATGAGGTTGCTGAACCAGAAGAGGTTGAGCTACCGCCATTTGAGGAGGAACTTGGTGAACCTGAGGTAATAGAAGAAGCTCCTGGTCCAATTGAGGAGCCTATCACTGAACCTGAGGTCGAGCCTGAGTACCCAGACTATGCTGGTGTTCCAGAGGAGTTCATCGAACCTGAGCCTGTGGTTGACCTTTCGACACTGACGAAGAAAGAGCTTCTCGAAATGATACCAGATGATATTCGAGAAACAACCTCACCTAAGGAACTTCGGCGATTAACAAAACAGGAACTCATCAGTTTAATCGAGTCTTTCAGGGAATAGACACGTAACACCAGGGATTCTAATCGCGTAGGTTCTCTGGTGTTTACGAAACCTTTTCATTGAGTCTGCTTAGGATTTAGACATCATGTCAGGATCACTCATAACCAGCTCCAGATGTAACGACTGCGGTAGAGTGATTATTCCCCCAAGAGAAACCTGCCCATATTGTGGAAAGAATGCGGGTCACATGGAACTATTAGAGTTACCCAATCGTGGTGTTGTTCAAAGTTATACAACCCTCCACATGCCTCCAGAGGGATTTGTGGCGCCTCTGTCCATGGCTCTTGTGGAACTAGAACATGGCGCTCTGATTTTGTGTGTTGCTAGTGACCAATCAACATTTCCTCTGAAAATTGGAGATCAAGTTGAGATAGAGCTCGATTCTGAGGGTAAATTTCACTATCGACCTGTGAGCTAAGGTTGAGTGCAGACGAAGCTAGTGATTTAAGCAGGTAATCTTCTATCCTAC
>JBHLRC010000046.1:0-21821 GCA_048882965.1 Candidatus Thorarchaeota archaeon | reverse complement strand
TTTTGAGATGACCTAACAACGGAGGTCGGAATCGAGAAATAGTAATCTTGATCATTTGACGCCATTCTGGCAAGACTCGATTTGCCATCATGAGCATGCATGTCGCTATATGTTGAAGCAGTCACGCCCTAAACAGCATCCAGTTTCCCACGCTTTCAACTTCATCCCAATCTGAATACCAATCTCTATTCTTTTTTTCTACAACTGCCAAGATTGGATTTTCCTCCAGGACACGTTTGTCAAAATGTTCCTTGCTCCAAACATCATGATAGATCTGAACGACTCTATAGGGTGTATAGAATGAAACAGCTCTAACTACCTTCTTCGGGGCAAACATTGTTCCCTCACCGTCAATCATCGGTGTATGTTTTAGTAGTTCAACAAGGTCTTCTTGAATGTGTTCAAAGCGTAGTTGGAAATACAGTGATTGAACCAGTGATCCAAGTATCAGAATAATCGATACAATAAGAAAGACTTGATGTGTAAATGCCAATAAACTCGTGAGTAATGCAAATGGAGCGGCTGCTAATGCCAGATGCTTATACGATTCACCAGCCACCCAGAACAGTAATAGTGCAAAACAGGCTGATGCCCATATAATCATGACTGACTCAAAATGGATATTGACTGAAAGGAGTTCAGGAATTACAAAATCTCCAATAAGAATTGGAGTAGGATTAAACGATTGAGCAATGAAAAATAGGAGATAGAGAGCGTATCCAAAAAATGTTGGTGTAAAAACAATTCCGACCAACCTCTCGTTTGGATATCTCTTTTGTCGAATGTACCTGACTATTGTAGACATATGAGCTCGGAGTATAGCGATGTACTCTCCCTTAGACATAAGATTAGCGAGGATGAATCCAACAACGAATATGAGGGAGAATTCAAGATTCATAAATGAGAGTCCGACGAAAACTATGAATAATGTCTGTGAAGAGAGTCGATGTGCTAAGAGTGTCATCGCAATAGGGACAATGGCAATCCAATTCCAAGGGAATGAAAGCGTAACGCAAAGTACTGAAGTGCTCACAAGTAGTAATCCAAATGATCTTGCTGATAGGGTTGATCCTTGTCTAACAATAGAGGGAGTTATCAAAAATAAGAGAACGGTAAGAAGTGCGATCTCAACGAGGAATTGACTCCTTACAAATAGATAGATAATTGATGCAGTAATAATATCAAGTAGAATAGAAATCCGGTTGGTAGTGCGTCCATCGACAAAATCACCAAAGCTTACAAATAACCTGAGCATCTGATAATACAGTTTAGGGTAGAGAACTTCCTCAGATTTGTATTCAGGATTCTTAATCTTGTTAAGGAAAAAGAAAGTGTCGGGTGTTCCAGGGTAGTAAAATCTGATATGGGGGATCGCACGAAGAATTAAGCCGACTAGAAGTATGGAACATATATAGAAGAGTTCAACTTGTGGTTCCATGAGGCATTCTCCTTTTTATTTCACACAGAAATATTGGCGTAAAGATTTACTTCGCAATAGTATTTGCTTAACTAAAAGAGTTGTTCTCATCTCATCAAAGAGGACATGGTGCGCCTATTAGATAATCACAATTCTCTTGATAAGTAGGTCAAGAGGTTATAAATAGAAAGTATGTTGCTGGTGACTTGATGACTACTGAATTACCACAAGATGGAGAGGTAGATGCAAGAAAGAAGATGCTACGTGGTGGCATCTTTATGTCGATGAGCCCATTTTCATCCTTAATCCTCGGACTCATTGTTTCGTGGCAAATTACTCTCTTCATATCACCAGGTCAGTATGGTCTCTTCGAATGGTTCAATGTACTTAGTTCATTCTTCATCACCCTTATTCCTTTTAGAATGCCAAATGCCTTGGGACGTTACATTGCATATTCAATTGGAAAGGAAGATGAAGTGTCAGTTGAAAGATTGCGTAAATCATTGACAGTACTGTCTATGATTCTTGTGCCTGTGAGTGGTTTAGTGGCCTTTCTTATCACTCCATTTGTACTATCATCAGTTGGACGAGGATCAGAATATCTGTTGATGGACGGCTTGATTTTCACATTTGGAGTCATGGCTCTTAATCTCTCAGCTTTTACTAAGAGTGTGGCTTCAGCATATCGGGAATTTCGAAGTCTTGGAATTGGTAATTTTCTGGCAAATGTAAGTAGCCAAGTTGTAGTACTAGTATTGATTCCTCTAGGCTGGGGGATTCGAGCGCTTTTCATGAAATCTTTGGTTCTAGGCTTGTTTACAGCAATCTTTCTATATCTCACTGTGAAGAACATCTTTTCTTTAAGAGGTACACTGTATCCACTGAAACCTCTCATCAAGTTCGCATACCCCCCGATTATTGCGTTTCTTTTTGCCTATGTACTGAATGAAGTCTTGATTAGAGCAATCTTCCAATATTATGAAACTCTCGGATTTGGTGGAGACTTGGGTCTCTATGGCTTTGCATCAAGACTTGTTACTTTCGTGAATGCATTTACTATAGGCTACTATAGCACAATCGGGTCTTACTATACTGTAGCTTTAGGCAAAAGCAGCAAAGACCTCAATGATGTATTTCAATGGACCGTTAGAATGTCCTTCTTCGTCTTCACACCCATGATTGTCGTATGTCTAGTGATGGCCCCCTCTGCTTTTCTCATGGTATTCCCACATTATTATTGGGCCTATCAGTACTTCGCAATTTTGATTATTCAATTGTATTTCTTCTTGTTTCTAAGACCGTTACATGCAGTACTTTCAGCCTCAGCAAAAACTGAATATATACTAGTAAGCTCAATCTTGGCAGCAATCATTAGTGGATTATTGATGTTCATTCTGATAGATTATGGGCTTATGCTCGTATTGGTCGGTTATATTTCAAATGGCCTGTTTACCGCACTCTTTTCTGTTATCCTTGTTAAGAAAAGTTTGCCAGACCTTAACTTGAATGTGGCTAAAATCTGGCAATTCAGTATTGTTGCATTCTTTGCTTTAGGACCAGCGGTTGTAGTCCACTTTCTGCGAATAAATCCCATACTCGAACTTGTAATAAATGTGACAATGTTCGTGGCAATTTACATCGGAGCTACTCGATTCCTAAGATTAGTGACTGATTCAGAAATCAGGAAAGCCATGGTATTTCTACCGGCTAGATTAGTAAAGCCGGTTACTAAGTTCTTGATTCTGCTCTTCATTAGGAAAAGCGAAGCCAACCAAACATCTGTGAGGAATCAAGAATAGTGCCGGAAGAAAGAAGGCTTTATACGAGTACCATATTTCACCTGCAATAGAAAACAGGTCAAGGAGTAGCTCTCAAAGATGTCACGTAAGACTGTCACAATTGGCAACAAGAATATTGGTGAAGGCCATCCAACTTTCATAGTGGGAGAGATAGGAATCAATCACAATGGAGATCTTGAGAATGCTAAGAGACTGATTGATGTTGGCGTATTTGCCGGATGTGATGCAGTAAAGTTTCAGAAGCGAAATCCAGATTTTGCTGTGCCTGAGGATCAGAAGCAAAAGCTAAGACAAACACCATGGGGAGAAATACCCTACATTGAATACAAGAAGAAAATCGAGTTTGAAGAGGAAGAGTACAAGTCCATTGATGAATACGCCAAAAAGCAGAATATTATGTGGTTCGCCTCACCTTGGGATGAAGACTCTGTTGACTTTCTCGAAAGATTCCGCATTCCATGCTACAAAATGGCCTCAGCATCTCTTACAGATCATACTCTGCTGAAAACGGTGAGAGACCTCGGAAAACCAATGATCGTGTCTACAGGAATGTCAACGATGAAGCAGATTGATGAGGCTATTGATGTCCTCGGTGGCACTGATAACATAGTGATTCTTCACTGCAATAGCAGCTATCCTGCAAAGAATGATGAATTGAATCTCTTGGCAATTGAAACACTCAGAAATCGCTATGATTGCCCAATTGGTTATTCCGGACACGAAACAGGCTTGCAGACAACCATCGCAGCTGTGGCATTAGGTGCTGATATGATAGAGCGACACATCACGTTAGATAGAGCAATGTGGGGGACTGATCAAGCCGCCTCAGTGGAACCCTTCGGTATGCTACGACTTGTAAGAGATATTCGAGTAATAGAAGCTGCTTTAGGTGATGGAGAGATCCGAGTCTATGATAGTGAGATGCCAGTCATGAAGAAACTAAGAACTCGAGATGACACAAAGACCAAATCGTTCGAACCTAGGTAAGACCTATGAGGAACTCTATATAGAATAACTATAACAGAAAAAGTGCATTGTGATGGTCCAATGATAAATGGAAAAAGAGTAGAAGCCTTGGTCCCGTTGCGAGGTGGATCAAAATCTATCCCTCGAAAGAATATCAAACTCATTGCGGGAAGACCATTGTGTGAATGGATTCTAATTGCTTTGCTGGACGTCGAAGGCATAGATGGTGTACATGTGTCAACAGAAGATGACGAGATAGCTCAGTTAGCTCAAGCAATAGACCCACGCATTAACATCATCAAACGTCCTTCTGAGCTTGCAACTGGCGAAGCCTCGACAGAGAGTGTAATGCTTCATTTCGCTGAAGAAGTTGACTTCGATATTCTAATTACCGCCCAAGCTACTTCACCCTTGACAACAAGTCACGATATCAAACGAGGATTGGACTTCTTCTTCTCTGGAAATTATGATTCACTTCTGACGGGGGTCAGACAGAAGAGATTCTATTGGCACAAAAGCGATGGAAAAGCCGCACCATTGAATTATGATTACAAGGAGCGTCCTCGAAGACAGGATTTTGATGGGTGGATACTAGAAAATGGTGCGTTCTACATAACATCCAGATCCATCCTGTTAAGGGAAAAATGTAGGTTGGGTGGGAAAATCGGGATTTTGGAAATGGCATCTCATACTGCTATCGAAATTGATGATCCAGTTGATTGGATAGTTGCAGAATCTCTACTAATAGAACAGAAGCAAAAGGATCTACTTCGAAGCATCAGAGAGATTAAACTCCTAGTTGTTGATGTCGATGGAACTCTAACCGATGCAGGTATGTATTATTCAAGCGATGGAGAGATCTTGAAGAAGTTCAATACGCGTGATGCGAAAGGATTGGATTTGGTTCAGAAAGAAGGCATAATGGTTTCACTTATGACCTCAGAGGATTCAGAAATCGTCAGAGCTAGGGCAAAGAAGCTGAGGATAAAGCACACTTACACTGGGATCAAGGACAAAATGGTAATGCTAGAAAACTTGTGCAAAGACTTGAAAATACAGATGTCCGAGATAGCTTACATAGGTGACGATCTCAATGATTTCACCTGTATTGAGAGTGTCGGGTTGGGTGCATGTCCTGCAGATGCGTTGAGTGAAGTAAAGAATGTTGCTAAGTATATCTGCCAAAGGGAAGGCGGAAAGGGTGCTGTTAGGGAATTTTGTGAGATTATATTGAATGGAAAAAAGAACATTCCCTGAATTGGAGCGTGTGTGAGATGCTGAGTTTCGGGGAGATCTTTCGAAGAATCACTGAAATAGAAGAAGAACTTGATCTCTTTGAAAGAACTATTGACGGGATTCGATTCTGGGAATATGTGCGCCAGCCACTTTTTGTGACCATCAATGATCTCTTAGCCGGTCGAAAGAACGCTTTGGGCAAAGGACCGACTTTCAGGGAAAGAATTAGGTTTTTGATTGTTTCTTTTCTAAGATTTTGGAAGAATCCAATCTTTACTCGAAAAAAGGACCTTTTGTTCATTTCCAGCCCACGCAGAGTCCTGAGAAAAGATGGCTACTGGTGGGACATCATCACGGACTACATTATGGAGGACCTTAACCTAAGCTATGCTGCTATTGAACATAACCTTCATCTTAAACATCAGAGTCCACCAAAAACATCTAATCTATGGTACTTCGACTTTCAACACTCGCTTATCTACATAGCAGAAAAATTGAGGATATTTCAAGTATCATTGAATGATGATGAAAGAGCTTTGTTAAGAGAAATTCAAGAACGGATTGCCAAGTCATATGGATTGAATATTGATGTCAAGAAGCTTGTATTAAGACATCTTGGTTACAGGAGGATTAGGATTCCCTACTTTCGTTTCGTCCTAAAGCGAATTAGACCAAAAGCAATCGTTCTATTAACAAGTTATGGTAAGGAAGACCTCATAGAGCCTGCAAAATCCCTGGATATACCAGTAATTGAGCTACAGCATGGAGTCATCCATCGATATCATTCGGGATATTCTTTTCCGGGTAAGAAACATCGCAAGAAATCATTTCCTGATTGGTTGTTTACTTTTGGGGACTACTGGTCTAAAAGTGTAGAATATACCATTGATGATAAACATGTAATCAGCACTGGATTTCCGTACATAGATGCTGAGAAGAGGACTTTTTCAAAACTGAGAAAGAAGAAGCAAATACTCGTGCTCTCTCAATGGACCATCGGCAATGAACTTTCAAAGTTTTCAGCGGATTTATCGAAGGTTAGAAACCTCAATTACAATATCGTCTACAAGTTACATCCATTAGAGTTTGAAGATTGGGAGCAGAAATACCCCTGGCTAGTTGATACTAATATAGAAGTGATTCATGATTCAAAGAAATCACTCTACAGGTTATTTGCTGAGTCAGAGATTCAAGTTGGTGTGTACTCCACTGCAATCTTTGAGGGGCTAGCTTTTGGATTAAAAACCTACATTGTAGATTTGCATGGTGTAGAGTACACTGAGCAGCTAGTCAAAGAAGGAGTCGCTACCAAGGTTTCTTCTGTTGAAGAGTTAGTTAACAATCTAAAAAATGACAAAAAATCGGTAAAATTCGACTCGGAGAGATTCTTTCGGGAAGGAGCTAAGGAAAGAATCACTAGTCTATTGGTTGATATAGTTTCAGCCAAAAAAGATTAGAATTTGCAATCCAAAAGATGATAAAGAGAATATAATACTCGGCGATTTCAGAAACTCGAGCTGGATGGTTATCATAAGTGGTCAGTCAGGAAGAGGAAAAGCAGGATGATAAACTGAGAGTCTTGATTCTTTGGAATACTGGAGGATCTCTTGCAGAGGTCTGTGACTGGTTGAACAAGAATGGACATGAGTCAGTCATCATCATGAGATCAGGATATGACAAATATGGCCATACTTCAAGGATTGAAGGTTCAGTGATGGTAGATACCGCAAGAGACTTCTATAACACATGCATCAAATATCTCAAGGAATGGAATCCAACGCACATTCATGTGTCAACCATAATCAGAGTTCTTGTTTTGGCTCGTCACTATCAAAAACGAACACCCATTGTTTTCGAATACCATGGGGGAGAAATTCGTTCCCGTAAGAAGCCACATCCAGAAGTATCTCTCGCTGACATCATTGCTGTATCTACCGAAGACCTGTTGAAGTATGGCGACATCTGGCTTGACAGACCAATACCTTCATGGTTTGAATACAAAGGCGGACGGGTTCCAGGTACAGCTCTTATGACCTATCACCCCAACTATCACCAAGACCAACGAGAGCTGGCAAAGAAATGGTGTGAGGAACGAGGGCTTAAACTCACCATTGTAGATAGAAGTGTTGATGCACCAATTCTTTATGACGAGATGCCTGCTTTTCTATCCAAGTTCGAATACTTTTTGGAATTCAAAGGATTTCCAGATATATCCCTCAGCAAGAACGCAATAGAAGCCATAGCTTGTGGCTGCAAAGTAGTGGCCGATGCGAAACCAGATGAAATCATTGATGATTACAGGATTGTAACGCCGATGGATTATTATAACTTGTACAAGTCCATGCCAAAACCCAAGTTTACATTGAGAAGAGCTTTGAGACTACTTATCTCGTATCCAAAGTGGATTGTGGGTCGTCTTGGAGTAAAACCTCTGCAGGAAGGAGAAAAGTATGCAGATGGTTTCTGATAGAGATTTCATATTCTCTTAGAAGTTCTTACAACAATATTGGAAACGTCCTTACCATCTTCGACAACAGCAGTTCCATCCCGGTTAAATCTCATAGTGGTCTGGTACACGTTTTCATGTGCCGCTTTCCCCCCAATGAGCCTGGGTAAGGGGTATTTTCCATCACTCATGTCTGGTTTAGAAAGCCCTAGATCACCGCGTTGCCACAGTTTCACTAGAGTTTTGATAATAGTTTTACCAGCTTTGCCTTTGAAGGGATTCCTACCTTCCTTCTTTGCCTTTTCAGGTTTGGAAAGAATCTCATTGCACATAGTAGTGATGTTCTTTGCATCACGACCTGCTAGACGGTTACCTCCAGCCCAGACAGTTTCAGGCCATTCTGTTGTATCTCGTGCAGTTATGCAAGGTACGCCAAGCATCACTGCCTCTTCCTGAACTCCCCCACTATCTGTTACAACCACTTTCGACTCCTCCATGAGCTTCATGAAAGAAAGGAAGTTCAGAGGTTTGATGAGTTTCAGGTTGGTAGCTGATTCAACCTGACTAATTAGACCAAATTCCTCAATTCTCTTTCTTGTCCGTGGATGTATTGGAAACACAACCTCTCCTCGGATTTCACTTAAGGCGGTTATTAATTCTTTCAAGCGTTTCTTATCATCGACGTTTTCTTGGCGGTGAAGCGTCACCACAACATCATGTTCCCCGATCAAATCTAGATCCAATGTTATCGAGCGTCTTAACTCTCTTGTTTCTTCCACGATATCAACAACAGTGTTTCCAGAGAGAAATATCCGCTCCCATGAATGACCCCCGTAGAGAAGGTTAAGAGCTGATACTTCTGAAGGTGCAAATAAGATTGAACTGATAGCGTCTGCAATCAACCGATTGATTTCTTCTGGCATTGTCATATCAAAAGACCTGCAACCCGCCTCGACGTGAGCTATTGGGATTCCGAGCTTTGTGCCTGCTAGAGCACCAGCCATGGTAGTATTTGTGTCTCCAAGTACAATCACCACATCGGGCTGTTCCTTCATAAACGTCTTCTCGAGTTCAATCAAGAGCCGTGCGGTTTGCGTTCCATGAGACCCTGATTTGACATTCAGAAAGTGGTCAAACTCTGGCAATCTTAGCTCTTCCAGAAAAACCTGGGACATTTCATAATCGTAGTGTTGGCCGGTATGAATGAAGACAGGAGTGACCATTTTATGTTCTTTAGCCGCATTCATCACAGAGTAAAGCTTGATTATTTCAGGTCTAGTTCCTAGCACAACGCAGGTCTTCATTTTGTCTTTCGTCACAATCATCCAATCCTCTTCTTTCTTCTTGTTAACACCTTTTGATATACCTGAATCGTCATATCTGTAGCCGCATCTATTCCAAAGTTCTCCATCACATATTTTCGTCCAGCCATACCCAAACTCTTCTGAAGATTCTCATCCCGAAGAATGTTCTTCAAGTTTTCAGCTATATCAGGAACCTCGAGACAAATAATCATGCCGCCAACATCAGCATAGTCATTATAGGTAAGAACGGGAGTTTCGCATGCTAGTGCTTCCAGATGAGAGATTCCTAGCTCAGGAGTGTCTGGATTAAACCCTCTGACCTCGACCTTGGACGCGTTCAGGTATCTAGGGATCTCAGTATTTGACACCTCTCCAAGAAAATGGACATGGTCAGCCATATCAAGTTCACTCACAATTTTTCGCATATTCATCTCTTCTTTTCCAATTCCTAGTATCAAGAGATTTGCATCTGGAAATTCGTCAAGTGCAATTCTGAATGCCTTCAATGTCTTCTCAGGAGTTTTTATTTTGTGAAGTCTTGCGATAAATGTCACAATTTTATTTCCATATTTGTTGATGAGATCATCTGCAGCAATTCCAGATCGGAACGTATCAGTGTCTATCATCCGTGGAATATACACTCGGTTTTCCAGTGCAACAAGTCCTTCCATGTGTTTGTGATAGTAATCAGCGGTGAGAATTACCATGTCAGTTCGTTTCAAAAACCATCTCTGGATTTTACCACGAAACCTTGATTTAGGAACTTCAAGGACTTCCCATCCATGACCAGTCGCGATAATCGGAACTCCAAGAAGTTTAGCTGCGATGAAACCAATGAAAAATTGTGACCACAAATATTGAACATGGATAAGGTGAGGTCTACTTCTAATGATGGCAATAAGCATTGGAATGAACAATCCTAATGCCCTAGGGTATATTGGCCATGGTTTGATCCATTTCACCTCTGCACCTTCTTGCACAGTATGAGTGAAGAGTAATCTATTCGACCGTCGTTTCACATCTAGAATTGCAACAACAGTATGTCCTTTCCTTGTCAAGCCTGTTGTCAAATGATATGCACAGTTCGCAATTTCCTCAACCATACAGATCCGCATTAATCCAAATTCACCTTTGTGATAGAAACTTCGCAACAGGAAGTAATGGCGAACCTTTAAGGCTTCTTCATCGCCATATCAATTTCTTAAGCACCTGTGTTAGTTTTCTCATGAACTCACCACGATAATAGTTCAGAATATCTTCATCCTCACATTTCCATGTTCCTTTGAAGAACTCAAACCAGTAGCCTCTGAGAAATTTTGAATCTATCATTGTTAATGCCTTCATTATTGCATAGAGAGGATTAGTTCCACCATAATATGCAAGTCTACCAGCTCTGTACCTTCCCTTCTTTGATTGAAGATGGGAGAGGGGAGCATCCACTTTCATCTCATCGATGATCCTCAGCTCATACCCTAGCTTGAGTGCTTTGATATTGAGAAATGAATCAATGGAAATATCCCAATACTTGTCGATGTATTCAACAATATTGGAACGAACAACTTTTCCAGTGAACATAGGAAATGTCCTCCTTGATTCTCCAGCAACTTGCCCGGCCACAACTCCCACCTTTGGATGTTTATCCAAATAATGGATCATTCGTTCGAAGTAGTTCGACGGGAATATTGTATCAACATCAGCAGTGGCAAAATATGGGATATCAGATAGCAATTCTTTGATTACGGGTTGAGCTTTGTTCCATGCCCTACCAAGAGTGTCCAGATTGCCTTTTATTTTCACGGGCATAGAAACTATCTTATGACTCATGCCGTTTTCTCTGCATAGTTTTCTAGCAATCTCTGCACTGCCATCATTAGAACCATCATCGACGAATAGAATAGTTATAGGCGTCATAGTTTGTTCTGCAATGTTGACAATAAAGGATGGAAGTTGTTCTCGCTCATTGAAAAACTTGGTAGCAAGGACATAGTCTCCCATCTTTCTCAGCACCAAATGTTGTTCTCATCACTATAATGATACTTATGAATGCAAGCATAATATCAAGTTGATTGATTCAATAATAAATAACAGAATTCAAGCTTGGTGTTTATTATTTCATTATTTCTATCTAACAAACAGTGTTTGATTTGATGACGACAGCGGAATGGTTTAAAGAGAATGTCTATTGCTGATGCTATCAGATTCAGGGGGAAACTGATAGATGAAGACTATTGACTCCCATTTACACATCATTGAAGACGAGAACTTATTTGGGAGAGACATGACCTTCACATGGGAAGATCTTGAAGCATACTTGGGGGTCGTGGCAAGGGTTCAATTAATGCCAGCTATGGAGAATGATTATGACTCTCGGCAGGTGAACCACGATTTCTTCACAAAGCTAAAGGGATTCAGGCTGAACAAACAGGTTTGGGGATTCTATTGGCCTCATCCCCACGAAGTAGATCCTGATATCATAAAGGAATATGATGTAGCAGGCATCAAGTATCATCCATCAGTTTCCCAGTTAGAAATTGACAAAGCAACCGCAGTACTTGATCTTGCAGAGGACACAGGTTTGCCTTTAGTGGTTCATTGTGGAAGGAATATCAAGAGTAGAATTGAATATTGTATCGAGGCATACAAGAAGAAGAACATCACACTCATTGCTGCACACCTTGGTGGAGTTTCTCCGCCTCTTATAAGTCGTGCACTTCAGATACTAGAAAACATGAACGATTTTGACCACTTCTATCTTGATACCTCTTCGATTGATGTTTCAAGGCTCATTGCCAGAGCAATCAATGTTGTTGGTTCAGAACGCATTCTTTTTGGAACCGACACCCCGTTCCACGAATACCATGTTCTGAAATATGCAATGCAGCAAGTCTGGGAAAGAGATGATGTAAAAATCTCTTCACAGGATATGAAGAACATAATGTACGCTAATGTTGAGAGGATTCACGGGATATGATTGAATTAACCAACTAAGGACTCTTTCTACTCAGGTAGTATTTCGTCTTCAGGGACATCCCTCAATTTTCTTGCAGGATTGCCAACCCAGACCTCCTTTGGTGGAACATCCTTTGTGACAACAGCCCCTGCTCCAATCATTGCCTGTTTACCAATTGTGACTCCTGCAAGAATTGTAGCACCTCCACCAATTCTTGCCCCAAATTTAATGACTGGAGCCTCTGTGACAGCTTCGTATCCTCTCCCGAAACTTATCCTTCTCGTGTTAGTTGTTGTCACATTCGGACCGAAGAATACTCGATCTTCGATTACGATTCCTCCTGTTAGATGTGATTGGGTGCTGATGCTACAGTGATCTCCAATCTTCACATCGAACTCTCCACAGACACTATTACCTATTGTCGTGTTCTTACCAATTCGAGTGCCCTCTCTGAGAACAACAAAATCAAAGATTCTACTGTTATCTCCTATTTCCACATTGTGATAGATTACTGCTGTGTCTGCTATGAACACATTCTCTCCTGTTTTGGGATTGTTTTTCGGCATGTTATCCACCTAGCTGTTCAGTCAATTAGAAATCCTACTTATGGATTTTCATGTACTTTTCATTTAACTTATCATCTCCAAACGAAAAATCTGGATGAAACTTGGCAGGATGAGTATAGTCAGAATTTCGTTACAGAAAACCATCAATTATTCTAATGCACTGGTTTTAATTGTGACCCTAATTTGCAGCACTTCGCTTGATTTTAAGAACCTGTGTGGTTATTCATTGGAGTAGATTGGGAAACTCTTTATCAGTAGGATGGATGAGTGAGCATTTGAGGTGCTCGATTGAAGAGGATAGCAATTGTGTTGGGTCGAGGAGGTCACACAGCGCAAACTTTTGCTTTAGTGGATTCTTTAGGAGAGCAGTTCAAATATATCTATATCATTGGACTCCTTGATAAGTTGACCCCAAAACAGATACGTCTACAAGGTAGGGTGCTTCGGGTATTCACACCACGTCTATTGCCCCAAGACTCTCGACTAATGTCAGTGATTCGCACAATTATCACACTCTTACTTTCATTCATCTATTTGTCATTACTAAGACCGCAGGTAGTCATCAGTTGCGGAACAGGTATGACTGTCCCTATATTCTATTCAGCCCGGACACTTGGAATTAAAACAGTATTCATTGAGAGTATGTCGCGAGTTGAATCAATATCTCAAACAGGGCGCATGCTTCTTGGTAAAGTGGATCTTTTCATGGTTCAATGGAAGAATCTCGCTGAGAAGATTCCCAATACTGTTTATGGAGGTCAGTTGCTATGATTTTTGTCACAGTTGGAACAGCTTATTTTGATCCTTTAATCCAGAAAATGGATGAGCTGGCCAAAGGGGAAAAACTGGGAGAACCAATAATAGGACAAATCGGGAGAGGATCATATGTTCCAAAACACTTCAGATACTTCAGGTTTCTAAGGAGTCTTGACTCTGCATATAAAAAAGCGAATATCATTGTGAGTACTGGAGGAGCTGGAACGACTATGGAGTGTGTGACCCGTGGTCTCAGACTGGTTGTTGTCGAGAACACCACTCTGATGGAAGGGCACCAGGCGCAGTTGATTCGAGAAATGGAGAGAAGAGGCCACCTAATTTGGTGTCGTAATCTGGAGAAACTAGAATCATCGATAGAAGAAGCAAGAAATAAGACATTCAGGAAATTCGTAACAGATGAGAATCGAGCAACTGGTTACATCTTGAATCTATTGGATCAATAGGTTACTAAAATTCACCACTCAGGAAGCGAAGGGATTGAAATCAGACCTCTTATTGATTGATACTCACTGTCATATTGAAAGCGTTGAATTTGATTTGGACCGAGAAGAAGTAATTAATAACGCTCAAAAAGCAGGCATTAGTATCATTACATCTGCTATCGAGAAAAACCTCTGGGAAAAAGCTTGCAAGATTGCAGATATGCATTCGAATGTTTTCGCGTCAGTGGGACTTGATCCAACTCAATTTACAGACTGCGATTTGGCACTGGAGTGGATCAAATCAAATAAACAGAGGATGGTAGCATTGGGAGAAGTAGGTCTTGACCATTACTTGGTTCGGGATCATCGACAACGAGACTTTCAGGAAACTTGTTTCAAACGATTTATCGATCTCGCTAGGGAGCTTGGGATGCCAGTACAAGTTCATTCGCGTTCAGCAGGAAGAAAAGCAATCGAAATACTTGAAAAGCAAGGCGCAGCTGACGTGCATTTGCATGCATTTGATGGAAAGGCAGGTTTGGCGAAGTCTGCTTCTAGGAATCTTGGGTATTATTTCTCAATCCCAACGTCAGTTGTCAGGTCTCCTCAGAAGCGAAAACTGGTAAAAGCTGTTGACATTGAACGTTTGCTATTGGAAACTGATAGCCCAGTTCTTGGAGTGGAAAAAACTCAGAGAAATGTACCAGCTAATTTACCAATTGCATTGAGGGAAGTAGCAATTATTTTGAATAGAGATGAAGACGAACTCCGTCAGATTGTTCTCGAAAATTCATTAAGACTCTATAATAAAATCGGGTCTATTTGATACAATTCATAAACCATCCTGTAATGAGAACATTTGCTGATTGAGAATGAAAGAAAGTATTGAAGATCGGTTAAAGGTGATTGTAGAGAGATCAACAAGAAATGCGGCGATAGAGGAATGGAGAGAATCATCTGAGAAACAGACGATTCCGTTGTATAATTACAGGCTGGACCACATTTTAGAAGTCGTTGACTTGGCAAAATCACTTGCATCTGAAACTAACGCAAATCTTGAGGTAATAACACTGGCCGCGTGGTTACACGATCTTGCTAAACCTGGTGTGGGGGGTATATCAGCTAAACGTCATGGCATTGCGAGTGCAAAGATGGCAAAGGAGATACTCATAGCAGAAAACGTTGAACGCAATATAATTGACCAAGTTATGGATGTTATCGAAAAACATGTGGGACTAACGAAGAAGGAACCACTCCATCCTATTGAAGCCCAAATCCTCTGGGAAGCTGATAAAATAATGAAGCTTGGAATGATAGGATTCCTTCAGGGAATTCTAAATGGTGTTCGTCTTTTTCCGGGAAGGAGTCTGAGAGATATTACAAAAGACCTTCACGAATTCATTCCGCTTGCAACAGAAATCGCAAAATGCATGGATACGGAGAGAGGAAAGAAGCTTGCTAGTGAGCGTCTTGATACTTTGAAGGTACTTATCAAGTATCTAGACGAGGAAGTGAACGTGGGTGAATAGAATGAGTGCAAAGAAAGAAACGTTATCGGCAGGATTTCTTGCTATTGGAAACGAACTTCTAGATGGGATTGTCCTTGAATCAAATTGCCATTGGATGGAAACCAGACTAGTTGCATTAGGTGTGAATATTCGCAGGTTAGTGTCAGTGCGGGACGAAATTGATGAGATTGGTAAAGCGCTACAATTTGCTCGGGAAGTCTGCGATGTGGTCATCACCTCAGGAGGCCTTGGACCGACTCATGATGATATGACTCTGAAAGCCATTGCCACAGCTTTGGGTAGGGAGATTGTGGAGGATAAAAAAGCGATTGAGATTATCGAGAGACAGTATAGGATTCTTCATGAAAAGAAGATCATTGCTGATCCAGCTCTGACAGAAGCAAGAAGAAAAATGGCTCGATTCCCTGAAGGAGGAACTCCACTAGATAATCAGGTTGGCGGTGCTCCTGGGGTGAAAATTCATGATGGAGATACAACCATCTTCTGTCTCCCTGGAGTCCCTGCAGAGTTGAAGTTTATTTTTGACGATTCGATTGTTCCTTGGATAAAGGAGAATGTGACTCAGAAATTCTATGAGCAACTAGTAATTTTTGATTTGAAAGATGAGTCATCATTTTCCCCCGCAATAGACTCAGTCATGAAAAAGTTCACGAATGTCTACATCAAATCTCTACCTAAACCATATGGCACATCGAGGGGGATTCGTGTTTGGATTTCAGCTCGTGGTTCCGATGATAGTAAAATACAGAAAGATGTCAAAGATGCCATAGCTAGCCTTGAGAAAGCAACAGGAACAATTTCAAGACCTGCTAGTGGGTAGGTTTTAAGTCGCCGATAGATATATGCACCCGTTTAGCTCGGCTTGGATTTGAGCGGAACGGACATGCAGGTGGATTTCACAATTGTCTTCGGTGACATCATTGTTTATTTTATAGCTGTATTCTACGCAGCAATGATTTTAACAATAGCGGACATTGCTAGAAAGAAACTCAAACTCGGTCCAGAAATGACTCGAAGGATTGTACATCTTTTCGCTGGTGCAGCAATTTGGACAGTGCCATACTACCCACATCCGTGGGTAGCAACTTTTGTTGCACTGACCTTTGTAATAATGCTAGCTTTAGCGAATACAGATAGATTTAGTGGGTTTTTTGCCGCAATGGCTAGACCTGAGGATTTGGAGAACAATAGTGTTCGTGGTCCACTATGGTACGCAGTCTCAATCACTATACTGACAGGAGTATTCACCTTCTCCGGTCATTATCAGCTCTATTATATTGCTGCTGCAGCGATCCATATCATGATGTTTGGTGATGGCATGAGTGCTCCGATTGGGATGAGATATGGTCAAAATTCAACAAGAGAGATTTTGGGGTCCAAGAGGAGTATACCAGGATCTCTTTCTGTCTTTGTCTTCGGCTTTCTAGGAGTACTTCTTGCCTGCTGGTGGTTTGGCATTGTGAGTTTGACAAATCCAGTATTCATTGATAGTGGGATCATCCTTTGGTTTGAGATGATCGTGTTTGCGTTTATAGGCGCAATCACAGCTACAGTTGTAGAGCTTGTGAGTCCAAAAGGGACTGATAATATTACATTGCCCCTTGTTACATGCGTAGCACTGTTTCTAGTAGCAATGCAACTTGGACTTGTTGTTCCATAGGATTAGGAGTCAATAACTAGTCGGTAATAATAAGTCACGCCAGCAGTGGGGCTTGACCTTTCAACTCTTATCACTTGCCCAGGACGAGCACCAAGTACTCTGGCAGCAGGGTCTCGACTTTGTATTCTTGGCAAATGAGTTTTGTTAATCCCATAGTGATCTAGGACCAGATGAATCTCGTTATCTTCAGCTATCACATGAGGTGGAACGAGCTCATGATCAAATAGGTCAAAAGACGCATAGTTACCTTGGACAAGTTCTACCCGAGAAACTTTGGCGAATTTCTTTGCAGCAGGAGTGAAGCGAGCACCACCAACGAGCATACCTCGTTGGGACTCCGTTTCTTCCATCTCCTTCACAAGTTCTCTTACTATAGCTACACCAACAACTTTCTCCTCTTTCAGAATCCAGACAGTGTATTTCAGTAGGCCTTTCTCAGAGTCCTTTGTGGGGAACATCACATAACGATCTTCATACTCAAGGAGTTGGTTTGCAGTAAATCCTCTGAGAGCAAGTAATGATCGAGTCTTAATGACAATAGCTGGAATTTCAGATAGCTCTGACAAATTGGAAAACACCCGTAACAGAGGTCCGATTCTAGGCCAGTGATATAAACGTTGTCAAATCTCGAAATTTCGCACGTTTTTTGCCTAATCGGAGGATGAATCAACAACTAGTCTATAGTAGTAGGCTCTACCTGCAGTAGGACTATTACGTTCTATACGGATGATTTGCCCAGGACGAGCTCCCAAGACTTTCACTGCAGGATCATCCCTGTATATCCGAGGAAGTTGACCTTTCTTTATACCAAAATGAGCCAGTACAAGCTGGATTTCTTCTTCAGTAGCG
This sequence comes from Candidatus Thorarchaeota archaeon, assembly GCA_048882965.1. Taxonomy (GTDB): domain Archaea; phylum Asgardarchaeota; class Thorarchaeia; order Thorarchaeales; family Thorarchaeaceae; genus SMTZ1-45. Next base: position 3,900 of record JBHLRC010000046.1, on the reverse strand, counting down.
ATAACATGCTGAGGAACAAGTTCATGTTGGAAGAGGTCAAATGAAGCATATCCACCATCAACAAGCTCGACACGAAACATCCGAGCCATCTTTTTGGCAGCGGGAGTAAATCGAGCACCACCAACAAGCATGCCCCGCTGTGCTTCTTTCTCTTCCATCTCCCTAGCAACATCTTTGACGTATGCTACACCTACGACCTTTTCCTCTTTGAGAATCCAAACAACATATTTCTGGACCTGACCCTGAATCTCCCTTGAGGGATACATTACATATCGGTCCTCATATTCAAACACCTCATTTACAATGAAGGATCTCAGGTTTAGAAGCCCTCTTGTCCTGAGTACAGTGGCTGGTAACTCAATCATTGATAATGCACCTCAAGAAGCGTTGGCATCGCCCCTCTTGAGTCAATATAAACATTATCAAGTGTGAAAATGCGATACATCAAATTGATATTACAAGATCTCCGGGTCAATGTACAACCTAATGACTCAGTTATTAGTTAGTCTTCTTCATAGAGTCTCATCGGTTGGTTACAGCACACCAGAGTTCCTACTCCAGACTTCTTCACTTCAACTACTTGTTGACAGACATCACAAACATAAATTCCGCCTTCTTTAGCCATTTTGTAGCTCCTCCAAGATTGGATGAGATGGTCATCACACACGACAATTTATCAGTTTCTAACGTTTTCATGTGGTTGGTTTTACGAGATTGCTCTTTAGCGACAGGCGCTAAACACTCAAATACTGTAATGACCTTCAAGCAGATGTACAGGTAAGAGGCGATTCGCTTGGCCGGTATCACAAAGGGAATGATAGCTGACGTTCATAAAAAGAAGGAGATTAGCCTTCCGGAGGATTTCTTCAATAATGCTGAATTGAAGGACATGAAGGCTGCAATGGTAATCTACTTTGAGAGGTCAGGAGAGGTCCGTCTTATCCCCATGATGAAAGAGGGAGGGGCAAGGGTCAGACTTGAGGTCGAGAAGGTCAATCCAGCCTTGATGCAAACAATGACTCAGCTGTTTAAACAACATGATCTCAAAGTTTTATTCACAACAGGCTTTTGCTTTGAGCAAAATCGATGTATCTACGAAGTATATTTCTCAGCTGATGATATCAAGAGCAAGCAAGACAACATTCGAGCTACAATAGAGAGTATACCCGGGCTCTATGAGAGTGAATTTGAGATACTCGAAATAGGAAAAGAGTGGTAAACTATCATAAGGTAATTCTCAGTCCTGATGTATCGTTGGGATACTTTATACTCATTTCACTCTAAGTGCCACTTTATCTTTTGATGTATCTTCAACTAATTCTAATTTCACTTTCAATAGTGACTCAAGATAACCTCGAATAAAGGGAGCTGGATAGAAAGGACTACCCACTACAATTTGCCCTTTGTCATATGACTGTCCTGTGTCATAGGATATTTTCCCCCAACCATTATCCTGAAGAAGGCCCAAGACCAATTCCCGACTTTCTTCATCTGAGGGTTCAGTACCGTGGAAGAGCCGTATGACATCTGCTATGGGAGATTGACTACCTGCTGTTTGACCGAGTTCGTATTGATCATTCGGTGTTAGTTTTGAGAAGAAGAGAGACGATATTACTTCAGATTCAAAGACTGCCCTCGAAGAGTTGACATAGACACCACGTTCATTCCATGTATGTACAGTAAAATCAAGATACCACCTAACTGAGTCCTCAATCAATTGTGCACGAGACCGACCCACTCGTTCCTGAACAAGATCATCAATCCTACTAACTAAAGACTGACTCATTGTGACACTAATAATCTTCTTTTTGAGAAGTTCCTTTATCGTTTCAAGGCGTTTCTCCTCTTGCGAACCTTTAGTGCCCTTGTCATTTTCCTTCATTTCAGCTAGTTTTGCCTCAAGCTCAGCCTTTTCTCGCAGCAGACGTGATTCTTCAAGTCGTAGTGACAATCCAACTGTTCCTCCGCACTCTCTCTCAGATAGGTCCCCATAATCCTCATAGATTGTATTCAGGTCTACGAAGACCTAAAATATATGCATACATGCATATATTTGAATTCTTTGGGCCAAAACATGCTTCGGAGTTTCTACAGGCAAACCTTAATGATTACCATATACTCAGCACGCTAGAATGCCTATGACTTATTGTGAGCTCTGGTTAGAATCCGAAGGAGGGATGTCACAATTTCGTGTCGCTTTACTTGTGCCGGATGAATATGAACTCCCAGAGGGTTTCAATCTCGCTGATAACCAGATTGATCCTGAAAAGAAACTCTACGTTTCCAAATGGCATAAGGGGATTAAGGCAGCCAAGGAAGCTATTGATACTGCAGCTAAATTCTACCAGGATCGGGATCTCAAATTCCTCTACTTCCGTGAGATTCGAAAACCAAAGTGATTGATGAGAAAAACAGGAGAAGAGGGGTGAAACACCCCTCTTAAACTAAGGAACTGGCCAAGGTACTATTAGACCAACTAGAGAGGGACTGAATATGATTATCACACCGACTCCGATTGCGATAAGTCCAACAAGAACACTCACTGGTCGTGAAGCAAATACTTTCCCTATCAGCTGGATAAGCTTGATTATCAATCCACCAACTACGTATGCAACGCAAAATATGATGAATCCAATCACCAGTAGTCCTTTACCAGATGTAAGCCAAAGCGCGGCGTCTTGGATATATGGAACTGTGGTATAGGGCATCAAAAATCCATAGATAGTTGCTGCTCCAAAAACTGCAATCGCCAAAGCAAAGACTAATGCTAATGGGAATTTTGATAATATCCTCATGACCAAACAGAATCCCATGAGGACAAGAACACCCGCAACAAGACCTGCATTAGGTTGTAGTGGATCAGTCCATACAACATATCCGACAAAAATGTCCAGGATACCAACAAAGAAGCCTATGTAGGTTCCAACTGCGACAAGTCCGTCGAAGATGGTGCCTAACAATGGGATTGGATCAGTGATGTTCTCCAATAACCAGACTGCCAAGAGCCCACCTGAGAGTATAAGTACCCAGGCAAGAATCCATGGGTCTTTGAAGTACGCCATGATCTCTTCCAATGTCCAATCGAAAAATGGAATTTGAAGCATTGTTACACCTCATGCTAACTACATCCAGAATAAGCATGTGGGCAAATAAATGATTCTTCATCATCCAAGACCCATTATTGAGGAGGATAAAGCAAAACTTATCCAAAATAGTAGACCACAAACCAGACCGATTACATAAGGACGTGTTCCTCCGACCATTCGTGTGTTCTGATATCCCGTTGAGAGTGTCGTTATTCCTAAAGTGAGCAGAAGAGGAAGAATGTCAAGAGTAGTGATACTTCCAGGAGTCCAGGTTGGTCCTTGAGAGAGAAGAGAGCCAATGAACAAGAAGGGAGAGAGAGAAGCTAACATTCCAAGAACAGCAGCACTTGTTACCGTCAGTAGATAGACCTTCATTCTTTGGGCGGCAATTATTGAGTCCCTTTCCTTTGCTACAGCCGACCTTTTCACAAGTCGAGAGGCAATCCTTGATAGACGATCACCTGCTGCCTGAGCAGAGGTTTCACACATTATTACAATCATGTTAAGCATCTGGGAAACTCTCTGTCCCAATGCTTCCTCTGCTGCAAGAGCCATACCCTCAGCTATACTTGCTTCATCGCGGTGAATCGCATTTAAAACAATATCAGCAAGCTTTTGGACTTCTGGTTCTAGATCATCACGAATTGATGCTAGGGACACCTCAAGTGTGTCACCTGACCTTAGACGCTCACCAAGTAGAATTAGGAAATTCAAAAATGCATCATACTCTGCAATAATCTGCTTCTGTGTAGGAGCAATGACCGCTGTACCTCGAGGACGGTCAAAATATGCTGAAAACTGTCGCGAAAAACGA
>JBHLRC010000045.1:12601-21952 GCA_048882965.1 Candidatus Thorarchaeota archaeon | reverse complement strand
AATGTCCAGGAATGTTTGGGGACGCGTAACATCGTACACAATAATTGCCATTGAAGCCCCTGCCATGTATCGGCGCCTTAACTCATTGTAGGTGGGTTGTCCTGCCAAATCCCAGAGGACAACTCTTGCAGTCACTGTACTTCCACTAGGTAAAATTGTGTTTACTGTCTTCAGTGCAAAAGTAGTACCAATTGTGGCAATGTAGCGTTCACTGAAACTATCTTCTGTGTATCTCTTAATACAGCTAGTCTTACCGACTGCTCCATTGCCGAGAGCAACCAGTTTGAACATGTGACTAGCGTCTTCAATTGACATGACACAACGTCCTTAGTTTCACTACCGAGTACTTTCTGCTTCGATTTGACTAATAATAGTTCTGAGTATATCCTCGTAATATCGCATGATTGACAATTTTACTCATAGCACATCGAGTCTGTCATAGTAAGGATTATACCGTGTATTTTTACATATCCGGATGAAATTTCAATTGTTGGTGAGTACCATGGCTGAGCAATTCCTTAGTAAGTTGACAAAGATAGAAGAAAGCATTAACCAACTTGGTGAAACTTTGAAACGGATGATTACAATTCTGAGTGGCGTTACTGAAATCAAATCCGACGTTCGTGCAGCCAAAGATGAAATTATTGCTGCTTTAGGAAAACAGGCTCAAGCCACTCCGCCGCCAGACAATCAGGAAGCACTTGCTTCAATGGTTGTTCAGGAAGTTGGTGCAATCAGGGTCTTTATTCAAGAATCAATAGAGAATCTAAGGAATGAGATGATTGAAATCATAAACAATATGCCCACCCCAACTCCAGCTCCAGCGCCTGCTCCCGCCCCTGCACCACCAACTCCAGCTCCAGCGCCTGCTCCCGCTCAGGAACCTGCACCTACAGCAGCAGCAGCAGCGGTTCCATCTACCGTTTCAGCTACCGCATCAATGCAGATTGCTGACCAATTGCAGTTAATTGTGAAGTCCTTAAAGATGGGTTGCAAGGCTGGAGATGTTTTAGACACAATGGCTGAGGTAAAGGCTACAATCACAAAGCTTGTTCCAAGTGATCCAATTATGGTTCACATCGATAAATGGGCTGGAGTAGTCGGTGGATATCAGAAACGAAAAGAGATCCAAGCTCGAGATATAATCCAACTAAAGAAAGAGATTAGAGCTGAAATTCCAAAATACCGACCAGCTTAATCTTCAACAAGCGGTGCCCCATCAGCAATTAGTTTCATTGTTGCTAGTACTCTGATAATGTCTGTAGTTGCAATCAGACCAATTATGTCATTCCCCTCAATCACTGGAATGTGACGTTTTCCTGTTTGATTCATGAGGGAGATTGCTTGACCTAAGTCTGCTTCAGGACCTATTGTTACAACTGGTGTCGTCATGATGTCTGATACACACAATAAATGGTAAGACTCTTCGGAGAGGAGTTGAGCTCCTATAACCTCTCTTCTCGTTACCATTCCCGCGAGAACATCTGATTTTGTGATTAATAAACTGCCAACATCTTCTGCAGCCATCAACTTGGCTGCATCAACTACCAATGTTTCCGCATCTGCTGTGATAATCATTGAAGTCATGAAGTCCCTTACTTTCACGTTCCCGTTCACCTCATCTGGACGAAGTCACCTTAGAGGTCCTTTGTTCTCTGATAGTGCCTTCTCCAGTACAACCTCTGCAGTACGAGTAAATACATTATCGACTGCATCACCAGTCTTTGCCGAAGTTTCAAAATACTCCGCTTGAAACCAATCACGGAGCATCATTCCAGGTTCCTGAGGGACCATTCTCTCTTCAATGAGGTCAACTTTGTTTGCACTAATGAGAACAGGAGAATCCGGACAGACTTCTTTGAACGACTCGAACCAATTGTTCATTTGCATGAACGTTTCAGGTCGTGTGACATCATAAACAACGATGGCTGCTGAAGCACCTTTCATGAATTGTCTACGCAATTCCCTGTAAGTCGACTGACCCCCCATGTCCCACAAATTCAACCGAACTGTTCGGACATTACCTTCATTGTCGGTCACATCAATGTCTTTGGTTGCAAACGTTGTCCCAATAGTCTGTTTGTATTCCTCATCAAAGACGTTTTCTGTGTATCTCCTCACAAGCGATGTTTTCCCTACGGCTGCCTCTCCTAGCATGACCACTCGAAACTTGTATCCCTCAAAGCCATTATCGGTTGTGGTATCTGTAGTTTCTTCAGTCAAACTAGAACACCCCGTGTCATCGCTATCCGGATGTACTTAGACAAGTCCAGATTTTCATATTATATCTTTTCTTCTCATGGATTGAGTTATGTCTTATTCAATCCATTCCAAATTTCGGGGGATGAAAATCTCAAATGCAACGATTGGATAGCCAATTCCGAAGTTTGTGAGTATTTCAGGTGATAATTCTCCAAAACTACCCCAAACCTCTCCATCAATTTTGATGTTTGCAGATCTACCATCTATGAACTCAGGGGCTTTCAATGATTCAAATGAGAAACGGTCCTCTAATCCAAGATTTCTCAGCAGAAACCCGATTTCTGACATGAGGTTGGTGATATTCACTCTTACATCGGTTTCAAGACCGCAGACTGTTGGGACTTGATTCACTCTTGTCTCCATGGTTTCATCAGGAATCACCACATCCCCAACTTCGAAGATCTTCTGTGGATAATCTGCGTGTTGATTTTGTGATGCGAAATCTAGGAGAACCGGCAAGAGAGAATTTCGAAGTACTGAGTAATTGCGACTCTTCGGGTTCCCCGTTGTGATAATTGGTTGGTTTCGAAGCATCTTATCATTGAGTAGCTCCGACGAAGTCATTATGTAGTTCATGACTTCGCTGTATCCTGCGCCTATCATCAAATCCCTGACTTTATTCTTGATTCTTGTGACAGGATTGATCTTTCCTGTTGTCATTGTTTGTGGCATAGCTGGTTCTATGTTATCGAATCCATATCCAATCGCAATGTCCTCTATGACATCAACCTGATGAAGAATATCCATTCTCACTGCTGGAATAAGGACTTGGACCTTGTTTGACTTCAACATCTTGGCTCCAAAACCCATTCGCTCCAGTGCTTGTATGATCTGTTTAGATGTCAATTCAAGACCAGTCAATGCGATGATGTCTTCAATCTTCAAGTTCATCTTTTCTGGTTTAAAGTTGGGAGTTTCATCGGTTGACCCATCTGGATACACTACAGTCACAGACTCTATCGTTCCACCTCTCTCTGCTAGCGAAGCTGTAATGATATTCAAAGCTTGATGGACAGTAGGGAGATGTGTTCCTGTGACTTCAACGAAAAGATTTCTGGTTTCAGTTGTCATTCGCCCAAGATCATTACTGTTTATGATTGGCGGAAGGCTCAATACCTGACCTTTGGAATCATAGAGTAATGGCCATTTCTTATAGTGTTCAATTATCGCTCCGAACTCTCTACCTTTCTCATGATCTTCCAGAATCTCTGGTCCATCCATCTCATATCCATACCCAAGGGGCACAAATTTGATTTTGTTTGGAGTCTGTGGACCATAGATGACTGGAAACTCTAGTTCATCATATACATAGAGACCTATACTTGCCTTTCTTCTATTCCTCCCATGTGTTGAAGTGAGTGCATCCTGTAGATGCATGTACTCCTTGATCACTTCATCATCCGAAGGAATCCCCTTGATGATTGAGCAACATATGTATGGTCTAATCTTGCTGAGGCCGGGTTTCACAATAATTTGCTTTCCCGATTTCTTCACTTGGTAGTCCCATAAACCCGTTTCAAGCTGGAGATATGACCTCACTGCTCTAGCGATGCCCTCTGTAGAAAGCATATCTTGTCGGTCCGGGTTCACTTCAATCTCTATGATATTTCCTTCAATCTTCTCAACTTCTGCTTTTATCATAAAGAGCCGATCTTCGAGTTGCTTCAGAGTAAGTTTCTTTCCAATCAATGAAAGAAGATCATCTATTCTACTTTCCACTATCATTTTCTTCACCCACTTATGAAATGACTCCTCCTCAGCCAGTTCAGGTCTCGAGAATAGAGGTCTCTGATATCGTTAATTCCCATGGCGGCCATGTATAACCTCCCTGAACCAATACCCCAGGCCAGGACTGGATCTCTGATGCCTAATGGCATCGTGACTTCTGGTCTGAATATCCCAGAGCCCCCTAACTCAATCCAACCAAGTTTCTCATGTTTTCCGAATGTTTCCACACTGGGCTCTGTGAATGGGAACTGCCCCGGTTTGAACTTCAGTTTCTCGATCCCCACTGCCTTGCATATCGAAGTAAGATATCCAAGTAAGTCTCTCAGAGTCAATCCTTTGTCCATAATTATTCCTTCACACTGATTGAACTCTTGTGCGTGTGTTGCACTAAGTGTTTCAGACCTGAAGTTCCGGTCGATGATGAACATCTTTTGAGGACTCTCACGATGTTCATAGAGATACCTCATCGATACGGGTGTTGTATGTGGCCGTAAGCAGAGTCGCGTAGCTACTTCTTCACTATATGGCCAATCCCATCCTTTCGAACCTGTGTTTCCACCATTCTCATGAACTGCTTTCACTTCTTTGTAGTACTTTCTATCAATGACCTCCCCGTGGTCATATGGATGTTCAACCCTGAATTGATCTTGTACTTCTCTAGACACATGATCTTGTGGCACGAAGAGTGCATCGTGACCCCAAAATTCAGTTTCAACATATGGCCCAAACCACTCTGTGAAGCCAAGACCAATCATAATTTCTCTCAACCAATCATTGAACTCAGCGTATGGATGCTTTTTCCCATAATTTGCATATGCTGGTATAATATCCACGTTATAGGGTCTGAAAGAATCTTCTTTCCAAGATCCACTAGAGATGATTTCTGGAGTAAGGTTTCCAATGCCACTTACACCTGCGGAAAGCAGTTGTTCAACTTTCTTGATTTCCGAATCAATGATTTCAGCTTCAAATTTCTTCGTAATGGTTTCAGAAACAAGTTTTCTCTCTATAGCCTGTTTGAGATAATCCAACTGATTCTTTGAAACTGTGTCTTTTCCAGAATTAAGCTGCAAAAGAATATCCGCAACATCAGATTCAGCCGCGTCAACAAGAGTACTAAATACAGTCACTCCTTTTTCTTTTGATATCTGTATCCAACCATTCTTCCTGGCCCAGTTCACTGCAATACCCTTAGTCTTTTGATCAAGACCTGAATGAGTAACAGCATCATCAAACGAAGCTTTTCCTCCAAGATTCTTCACTCCCTCGAAGAGACGAACTTCAGGGAGTCCATTATCAGCATAGGTCTCTCCTTCGCGTGTTAGTGAATATGTAACAATCTCTCGAGAATGAATCTCCACTAGATTCCTAGTGGCTAGTGAGTTCAGAATAGAGATTACTCTTTCCTCTCCTTGCCTGAGATTATTTGCTAGCTGCGAAGTTGAAACTCGCTGACCTATGTTCTTTAATTCACTAAGTACAGTTCTTTCTCCTTCGGTCAACTGTTCACTCATTTGTTATCCAAAACTCCTAAGGTTTGATCCAATTGGGATAGACCGGCCGCATGCTCACTGGTTTGGTATAATGAATAACCCCTCATGGGGTGGATGTAAATTGGCGGTTATCCATCCGTCCTTCACCTGTTTAAATCTGAAACAAAGTATTCACCTTTTTAATCTGTCGCCAAACTCTAATACTAAGAGATAGAAATTGTGGCTGCGACGTAATGTTAAAATAAGCTCAAACTGGTGACACGGCTGGCAGAGAGTACTGCTTCTGATTTTTGATGAAATCAGTGTGCACCATAACAGTGAAGGTGAAGAAAATGTCCTTAGAGCGACACAGGCTTAAAAGAAAGGTCGAGCAGCTTAAAGCTCACAAAGGACGACATAGTTCCTTCACAACACTCTATGTTCCTCCCACGAAAAACCTCACAGATGTCATAAACTTCGTGAAAACTGAACTGGCTGGCGCAGATAATATCAAGAGTAAGCAAAATCGAAAGAACGTAGCAGATAATCTCACCGCCATTCTAAGCGAACTTACGAAGATTAACGATGTCCCTGATAATGGTTTGGCTTTTTTCTTTGGTATAGAGGAAGAGGGTGGAACTGGGAATGAGATTCGAGAGATTATTATTCCCCCCACTCCAATTTCACAGTTCGTCTACCTATGTGGTCGCGAATTTGTTACTGAAGAACTTGAAAGTATGACTCAACCAAAGAGTCTGGTAGTAATTGTACTCATTGAAGGTGGAAAAGTCACTATCGGTTATCTACGTGGGAAGCACATGGAGCTAGTCCGAGATGAGGACTTCTACATCATTGGAAAGACACGTGCTGGTGGACAGAGTGCCAAAAGGTATCTTCGTATTAGAGAAGAGAAGATGCAGGAGTTTTTCAAGCATGTTGGTCGGATGTTGGGTGATTTACTCCTAGATGACTTAGACAGTGTTGATGCAATTGTCCTAGGAGGGAATACTATTAGGTGTCAAGAGTTCCTTGAGAAGGGTGATCTTGATTACCGGCTAAGAGAGAAGGTTGCTGAAACCATTATTCCTGTGAGTATCATTGACGAAACTGGTCTCTATCAGGCTATGAAGGAAGCTTCACGAATTCTTCGTGAAACTGAGATATATGAGGAAAAACAGACCTGGGATGGCTTCATAGAGGATCTGATGAAGGGGCTCAATACAGTTACATACGGTCAGAAAGAGGTCATGGAAGCACTTCGACAGGGTCGGGTTGATACAGTAATGGTGATTGAAGACCTTGCTGAACAGTTAGATGATCTCTATGAAGAAGTGGATACATACGGCAGCAAGTTACTCGTATTCTCAAATCAAACAGAATCTGGTGCGCAGTTGAAATCATTTGGCGGAATAGCTGCTCGTTTGAGATGGTAGCACAATAATTAACCTCTGGGTGGTCGAGGCATACCTTTCAGGGTTTCTATATCTTCTATCCATTTTGTAAGTTCATTGCTGATGCTATTGATGTATTCCAGAAAAGACTGCTGATACTTTCTAAGATGTTGTTGTTCCAGCTTCTTTGATTTCGCAAGAAAATCCTTTGTTCGTCGTGGAAATCCAGTCGACCATCGGCGAAGACTAAGTTGAGCTTTTTTATCTTCCAGCATTTTCTTAGCCACTCGCATTGTTTGCCATTTCTTGATAAGATCCTCAAGCAGCCTCTGTAGTGCAATTGTTGCTGCAACGAGCTCCTTAGCATCTAGTTTCGCGTCTTGATTTCGACTCGTGTAATATAATCGTTTGAGGTCTCTCTTAGCAGTTATCACATACGAGAGAAGCCTTGTCAATGAACGAACCATGGCATCTTTTTCTTAAGCCTCTGAGGTAAAAAGGTCTGTGCTGTTGTACTCTCCCTGAATTCATCTCTATATCGCTGAATAATTGCATCTGTCCTTGCTATATGGACAAGCTCTACAAATGCTAGGTTTCTGTACAGGCTGAGCTCTCCTCCCTTTGTACCAAACTTCATCTAATCTACTGAGGTCTTTTTGTACTCTCTTTGGTTTGTATCTTGTGGCGAATGTCTTTCCATCATTACATCGCCAACATTGCCGGGCCTTCTTCTGACTCACACAATCCTTAGCTTTGTCCTGGAGACAATATATTGTTACGATTTTTGTCGAGGAGCATGATACACCACTCTCTTGAAGTGCGAGTGCATAGAGGCTCGATTGAAACACATCCTCTTCGCGGGTTTTACTTGGAAGATTGTTAACTGGGAATTTGTATTCAATGACAAGGTCCAATATCGGGGCTTGCTCCCAGTGAAGAATAGCAGCATCAAGTCTTCCAACATATCTGTGACCTAAAGACCTCACATTTTCCTCGGAGAATGAGTAGTATTGATAGTTTTTCCTTTTACTTGGTTTCAATCTGATGAACTCTGTTAGACTCCATGGCGAGGGTATGGCTCTTCTCATTTTCATCCCGATTGTGACAATACCTGGTTTTGAGTCCATTATCAATTTCAACAGGATTCCGCAGAAGAAAACAATCACTAGAAATAAACCAAATAGGCTATTCATACAATCACCCAAATATCCAGAGAAAGCCAAAAATCAATGTGAGAATAAAGATTAACAAGGGGATGAGCTGGTTAGTTCTCTTCATTTGAGATTGTTTTACTTCTCGCATCGATAGATGCTGGTGCAAGTTCGTACCAATGATACTCGCTTCAGTTTGAGTGTCACCAAATTCCTGTTTCAACTGAAGCCTATATTCACATAGGAACTGGATTCTTAGGTCAGTAACCTCTCTCATCCTGTAGTGTAAGCCCTTTTCAGCCTCTGTCAATCTCATTTTTCAGTCAGAGTATTGTTTCTACTTACACTAGAAAAGGGCCACATATCAGACCAAACAGTAGAGATTTACTTATATTCGAGTTTTGGAGAGATACAACAGCAGGATTTCGCTACGGAGACAAGTACACATGTCAGACGAAACCTATGAAGGGGCAACCGCTGGAAAAGTATTAGTTTTTGATGCAAGTGAGACCGTGAAATTCCCAACAGCTTTCAAAAATGCTATGGGGACCGAACAAGGTCTAATGGTTCTTGTTCATAAAGATCGGCTCATCAAGATATTTCCCCTCGAGAGTGGTGAAGTATTGTTCCTCAGTCTTGAGATAGGAAAACTCACAAATGACTTCTTGACCAAACTATCACAAATTTTCAAGAAAGCTGGTCTTGTTGATCTGTTATTCTCAACGGGAGTGTGTCTCCGCGGTACAAGATGTTTCTATGAATGCTACTTCAACCCTGGGCAACTCAGTTCAGACATATCTGAATTGGAGAATTCTCTCAAGGTTCTTGATGGAGTTCAGAGAGTCGTCATAGAAAAAGTGTCTGTTTAATCAACAAGAATTGACATGTAGCATTGGTGTCTTTATGATGCAGGGAATATTAGATTTCATCACAGATATGATTAGTCAGGGATATGTAGGTCTCTTCATCATCTGTTTTGCAATCAATATGATTCCATTTCTCAGTCCAAGTAACATGGTCTTGGCATTTGCTGCAGTTATTACATTCAGGTTGTTGGGACCTGTAGGAATCCTCGAAGTGATTATAATAGGAATAATCGTTGCAATAACAGCAACTCTGGCCAAATTGATTCATTTCTTTGTGGTCAGAGGATCTCGGGTTGTTCTCTCTGAAGAACGACTCAAATCTTTGGATACTGAAAAGCAGCGTGTGAATAAATGGGGCGCACTCGCTCTATTCATAGCTGCAGCTTCTCCAGTTCCTGATGACCCGCTGATTGTATATGTCGGTCTTACAAAATATAATCCTGCAAAGTTCGTGCTAAGTTATTTTCCAGGGAAGGTGGCA
>JBHLRC010000045.1:0-12591 GCA_048882965.1 Candidatus Thorarchaeota archaeon | reverse complement strand
AGTTACAATTGCTGGTGCGTTTATTGCTTACCTTGGACTGGAATTGGGTGGAGGCTTTTTTGAATCCGCACCTATAGTTGTAGCATCAATCGCGCTTACTGCGGTTATTACGGGAATACTCTTCAAGAGGAAGACTGAAGGGCAAGAATCTGATGTACTTCAAGATATTCTCGAAGAAGAGCTGCTTGATGATGACGAGCAAATGGATGAAGGATTTGCAGCAAACCCCTCGGAAAATAATAATGAAGACTAGTACGGAATTCTTAAGAGGGTGCCACAGAAGTTCAATATAGTCTAGGTGACAATCTTGGCCAGTACAAGTTTAGCAGAGGTAAAGTGCTCAAAATGCAAGAGAGTCTATGAAGCAGATGTTGTGGATCATATCGATCTTTCTGAAGACCGGGAAATGATAAAAGCACTGAGAGCTGGCAAAGCCAATCGGGTTCAATGTCCTAAATGCAAAAAAGTGATGTATTTGAAAAGAAGCATCGTGGTAAATTTTGAACCTGAGAATAAAATTGTAGTTTTTGATCCACAAGCTCGTACTAAAGCAGCCAAGGAGAGTTTGGTACAAGACTATCGCAGCATCATCTCTTTCAACGAAATTCTCAGCGAGATTGGTGAAGACACAGAATTCCTTGTCATCAGCAAGCTCGACAAACTCAAGTCAATGCTAAAAGAATATACCAAAGCTTATAGCTAGTGCTTCATTTATCCCAATATTTCAATAATTCACCTCAACTACCATACAAGTTTGTTATACGCAGATTTGAATTTGTGAAATCAGTACTAATTCGTAGCCGTAATAATCATCTTGACTACAAAAGGTATAAAACCGAATCAAAAATCGCTTATGAAATATTGACAGACACGTCGATTCATGCATACTTCAGGATTGCAGTTAAAGATGACGGCATCAAAGATCGATAATGGAACGATCAAATATCTTCCCGTCCTAATCGCGCTTTCCACACTCTGGTTATCACTAGTTATTGTGTTTGCTGCAATCATGGTTATCAATTCTGGTATGATGGTCTATACTCTTGATGATGCTTACATCCATCTTGCTATATCCAAGAATTTTCACAATTACGGCATCTTTGGCATTACCCGATATGGATTTAGTTCCAGCTCTTCATCACCGTTTTGGAATCTTATTCTCTCTGCAGTGTTTGCTCTAGTTGGAGTTTCTGATATGGTTCCATTGGTTCTCAATATCATCTTTGCATCGGTCGCTGTGGTGGCCCTCTATGAGTTGCTCAAAGATATGGAGATGAGTTTGAAATACCTCACAGCTGTACTTCTCTCGTTTGTCTTTTTCACTTCGTTGCCTGGTCTTGTCTTCACAGGAATGGAACACATGCTTCACGTATTCCTTTCAATGACTCTCTTCATCCTTTCAGCAAAAATCCTCTCAGTTGAAGAAAGCAACATGGAACAATCAATCCTTTTGTTGGTTGTCACGCTTTTGAGCTCTGCAGTTCGTATTGAAACTATTTTCCTTGTGTTGCCCATAACAATGCTATTCTTGATGAAGAGAAAGTGGTTCTATGCAGTAGCTATTTTCAGCATGGCAGCTCTCCCTTGGGTCGTGTATGGTATTGTATCGATTGAGAATGGATGGTTACTTCTTCCGAACTCGTTGCTAGTGAAGAGTGTTGATGCGATGAATGAGGGAATTCGCTATTTCTTTGTCCATGGTATTGGTGCTCTCCTGATATCACCCCATCTACTCGCACTCATAATAGCCTCCATTCAGTTGACCCGTTCCAAAGACCGTGGATTCTGGTACATTGGCAATGTGATGGTAGTGATATTCGTTACAGCTTGTTTATTGCATGTCCATCTAGCTAGGGTTGGATGGTTTTTCAGATATGAAGCTTACTTGGTAGCCATTGGTGTTATCGCCATTTCAATTCAGGGCCGCCAGTTTCTCTCCGACTTGGATTTGGCTTCAATCAGAATGCCAATAATAGGGACCGGTTTAGAAAGGAAACGTCTGTATGGATTGGGTCTTGTTATACTCTTCATAGCACCGTTGGCTGGACGAGGAATTCTTGTTCTCTACTTGACTCCCATTGCATCCAATAACATCTATGAACAACAATATCAGATGGGTCTCTTCCTTGATAGGTTTTACACTGGAGAAACAGTTTTGATTAATGATATAGGATGTGTAAACTACCTGTCGGACATTCATTGTGTTGACAAATGGGGAATCGCGTCTCTTGAAATAGGGGAGTTGCTGCTTAATAGGTCGATGAGTCCTAGTGTTTTGAAGACCATTGCTATAGAACGGGGTGTTGAGGTGGCTGTTGTGTATGCGGATGATCTCATTCCTGCAGAGTGGGAGGAGGTAGGAAGTTGGACAATTCCCGACAATATAGTTGCATCCAACAATACAATAACATTCTTTGCAGTTATGCCGTCCGAAAGAGATAGGCTCATCGGTAACCTAGTGCTTTTCTCATCGGAACTTCCTGAGGATGTCATCCAGAGTGGTCTATACACAACACTCATCTGATGAAATCTTGGAATGCAAAGAATGGCGTGTCTTGTGAAAGAGATTTACTTCTGCATGACTAGGCTGCTTATTTAGGTACATAGACATTAAGCAGGGTTATCGTGCCAAGAATCGTCAACGGCAAATTTGAAGGGTATCTATATCCTATTCTATTTCCTTCTCTTGCCAAGCAGGAATTCCTCGACCCATCTCTCTGCTCTGTACATTGTGGTTGGAGTTGGGGGCATCTTGAAACCATAGGCTGAGATTGAATCAAGAGATCCACCAAGACCTCTTTTCAAAGCAAGCTTTGTTCCTCTGATAGTGTCCATGAGTATTGGCCCTGCATTCGGACCGTCTGTGACCTCCATTCTGATATCAATCTTGATTGGTGCTCCACCAAATTGCCTTCCGTTTATGTAAAAGTAGGAGTCTCTTGCGTTATCCATGAACGGTACGAAATCTGAGGATCCTGCAACCAACGGAGCATCATAGGGGAGGTCTTGACTTATTGCCTCGCTCTTCACTCCTCGTTTCCGCATTCTCCCTCTGTAGTGAGAATCAAGCGACTCTGCACCGCCACCCACATCCAGCTGATAGCTCTTGTCAACTTTCACACCTCGTGAAACAAGAAGTTGTAGGATGTTTCTATGAAGAACTGTAGAGCCAAGTTGATCCTGAATGTCATCTCCCACTAAGGGAAGTCCTTTCTCTTCGAATTTTTTACTCCATTCTAAATCGGAGGCTATCGGGATTGGTGTACCATTAATATATGCACATCCTGCCTTGAGTGCAGCATTGGCATAGAACTTGGTCGCTTCTTCTGCTGACCCTGGAATAAGATTAATCAGAATCTCTGCTCCGGAGTCTTTGAGGACTTTAACCACATCTGCTTCTTTCTCAGAAGACACCTTGACAAGAGCCTTGAGCATTTCATCAACACCATCAAGCTCTTGCCCTTTCATCACTTTTACTCCTGTCTCTGGAACCTTGGAGAATCGCATTACGTTGTTAGGATTAGCAAATATGGCTTCTGCAAGATCAATGCCAACTTTTGTATCAGTTACATCAAAAGCTGCGACAAACTGTATGTCCTTTACATGATATCCTGCAAAATCAAGGTGTCCTAGACCAATTAATTCATCATCCGATTTGGCATTCTTATAGAATTCAACACCTTGTACTAAAGCACTTGCACAGTTGCCTACTCCAACAATTGCGACCTTTATTCCATTCAACTGAGTCACCTCTGGCTCTAGTCTAGCAAAATTTGGTAGATTTCTTATAAGTTATTCTATGAGTATAGAATAGTTAGACGATTAGCTTGTGGGGGAAGCACTTATGTTGGTATGTTGCATACAATATTCCGGACGATTGTGGTTAGATGCCCCATAGCTCCACGCGTCGTCGAAAAGTCGTGGGAACGATGCGACCGCGTTGCACTGGCGTATACGAATATCCATCTGCAGGGAAATTCGTCCTCTCACCCCCGAGGGTTCAGAGAAGTGCCTCAGCATCGTGTGAAAAGGAGCACCACTCATGTTCAAAATAACAAAAAGAGGGTGGACCTCGAGCCCGCAAACTCGGGCACCAAGTCTTAGGTGTCTTTGCACAATCGTCCACCTCATTTTGGACTTTCAACGGATAAGCTAAGGGTTTATAGGGGGACAATCCACCACGAAAAACAGCAGTGCCCTCAATATTTAGTTGAATCACATGCTCCAGAGTTCCAGGCACAGCTTTGCGATCCCTGAGGAAGATTCTACTTTTGAAGAGCTGCAAATTGAAGACGTGAGAGATCATGGGATATCAAGAGAGAGAGCCAATAGAGGCTCAGATTTCAGAATTGAAACCAAGAATGAAGAGTGTGAACATTTCGTTCAAGGTCATAGAGAAAGGTGAAGTCAGGGAAGTAACCTCCAGAGCTGACGGAGAACAACACCGAGTATGCGACACGGTTGTGGGTGATAGCACCGGGCTTGTCACAGTCCCACTTTGGGATACTTCGATTGATGAAGTGGAACTAGAGAAGACATATCGTCTTGAGAATGGTTACACCACTCTTTTCCAAGGACACCTCCGACTTAACATTGGTCGTTATGGTACTTTGAAGGAGGCTGAAGAATCAATCGAGGAGGTCAACAATGAAGTTGACCTGAGTGCTGAAGAGCACGAAGATTACCGTCGTCGACGAAGCTATGGTGGAGGCGGCCGTGGTTATGGTCGTCGAGACGGAGGCTACGGCGGACGAGATCGCCGTGATGGCGGTGGTTATCGCGACAGAAGTCGTGGATACTAGTCATCGTTAACGAAATTGGCTTGGTTGATGCTGCTGTAGGTGGCGTCAACCTGTTACTATTTTTTCATTTTAGGTTTTCAGCAAGTAAGTCGATTACATCGACAATACGGATTGAAGAGTTAATCTGCTTAGCTCCTGCGCTGAGATTGGTTTCACAAAATGGGCAAGCTGTCACAATCATCTCCGCATCTATCTCTATCGCACTCCTCACTCTATCAGCAGCCATTCTCTTTGACAGCTCTGGGTCGTAAGAGCGGAGACCTCCTCCAGCTCCACAACACATCGCTGCATCTCTGTTGGTTTCCATCTCAATTAGTTCAAAACCGGGGATTGCTTTAATTATCTCTCTAGGATCATCATACAATCCTGCTGCTCTTGACAAGTGACATGGGTCGTGATAGGTGACCTTCATTGATTTCTTAGGCGCCTTCAGTTTGAGTTTCTTTTTCTGGACAATTTCTTGAAGTACCTGAGTTAAGTGTAAGACTTCTGGGAGCTCAACACCTAGATTAGGATAATCCTCTCTGAGAGTCTTCAGACAACCTGCACAGGTCACAACGATTCTCTTTGCACCTGAGTCCTTGATGACCTCTTCCAGCTTCTCAGCATTCTCCTTCGCTTCTGCGGCTTTGCCTGTTCGAAGCAGCACACTACCGCAACAAGGTTCATCCTCAAGGACAGCAAAATCGATACCTGCAGCCCTTAGAATCTTGGCAGCAGATACTGCGACGTTGGGAAGCCTGATTCCTGCAGTACAACCTGTGTAGTAGAGCAGCTCTCCAATTGATGGTACCTCGAATCCAACCTCTTTGACCCAATCCCGTTTGACCTGTTTATCCTCCTCGTAGGGATTATCGTATTCTCTAATTTTCTTGGCAATCTCGTCATGTACCTCATTAGGAATATCACTAAGAACTGCTCTGACCTTTTCAAGACAATCTGCAGGATCAAATTCTGCAGCGCATATTTCAGTGCAGTTTCCACAAAGGGTACAGGTGAAGAGAGCTTCCGCATTCTCAGGCTTCTTCTCTAAAGTACCATCAAGAAGAGCTAATGCGACCTGAATTCGACCACGCATGAAACTGGTTTCAAAACCAGAAGAATTCCTCCACACTGGACAGACACCATCGAATCCTCTGCCTTCATAGACTGCATTTCTGCAGAGTCCACACCTGCGACACTGCATCAAGTTCTCAACGAGCTCGTCCAAGTCAATCTCTGCCATCATTAGATTCCTCCTAAGACTCCCGGGTTCATTATGTTGTTTGGATCAATGGTCTTCTTGATCAGTTTCAAGAAGGTCATGTAGCTGTCCATGTCTTCGATGGCATCTTTCCAAAACTCTGCAAGCTTGAATGGAACTGCTCCCGATCTGAAGAGATTGATTGCAATCTCTCCGTGTGCTTTTACTATCTTCTGCTCCTCTTCTTTGTCTTGTGGATCAAAGTATAGCTGAGGGTACATATTCATTGAGCTGTGACCTGTCTGGAATCCGGCAGTATGACCAAGGAACTTGTATTTGTCCATTATTTCATCTATGATTTCTACAGACCTGTGGGAGTTCTTTATTGTTTGATGATGGTAAAGAGTACGCCAATGCCATCCATGAAGGTATGATGCACGTGCGAAATTCCAGAGGCGCCCCTGCCATTCCTGCGCTGGCATCTCTGGAACATTCAACACTCTACCTCCTAGTTTCTCACAGATTTCTCGAGCAAGTTTTGCATCACTCTCTACAATATCCTCACGAATGCCTCCTATCGTCATTGATATAGTCCGAGGTGCGTGTTCAAAAGGTGGAAATCCAAGCTCTTCTGAAAGCATGTCCATGAACAAATCAAGGACATCTCCTGAATAAATAGAGGTAAAGAGACCGTTGATATCATTCTGCTTTATCTCAACAAGAAACTGCTCTGCTTGTTCTACCTCTTCAAAACCGTACATATTGTAATCGAAGTACTTCGCCCTCTTGTACGTCTTCACAGATACCTTCGTGATTATTCCGAAACTTCCACACGACCCTATGAACAAACCCGTGAGGTCAGGTCCAAACGCATAGCGTATGAATGGTCCAGGAGAATTGGGATTGGCTTCAGAACCAGTTTGAATTATTTTACCATCAGGCAGGACAACTTCAAGCCCAAGTACCAGTTCACCTGTACTACCATAAAGGCTTGAGCCTGGTCCTGCTCCATTCACTGAAACATTGCCTGCTAAAGTGCAGATCAGTGATGATTCTGGATATACAGGTAAGAAGAGGTCATGTTTCGCAAGAAACTTGTCCAATGCTCCATATGTGACTCCCGCTCCAACAGATACAGAACGAAGATCTTCAAAGAGCTCAATTGTTTCTAATCTCAGTACTTCAACGACAATTCCTCCAGGTTTCGGAATTGCTTCTCCCTGCAGACTTGAACCTCCGGACCTAGGTGTCACTGGTATTTTATGCTTATTCGCGAGTGCCAGTATCTGGGAAACCTCAGCCGTATTTGCAGGGCGAACAACCACACCGGGAATCACTGGTTTTACTGCCATTGAAGCGGTTTGAGAATATGCTAACAACACATCCGGTCTCGTAGATACATATTCTTTACCAACTATCTCTTCTAACCTCTTGATTACGTTCTTGTCCATTGCCACTCACTCTCTATTAAGATTCAGAAAATATGCTTTAATTTCATTAGGTCTTGGGGGGATCCTTTCACCTTCAGCTTTCGTTTGAAGAGAGCCGCCGTTGCGCTCATTTCCTCCAGAAAGAGCTTGCGAATTGTTTCCTCATCACTCAGAATTTTCATGTCCGCATTTTCCAGCGGTCCTTCATGAAGAGTGATGGTATTATCCTTGACAATAAAATGGAAAACTGGTCCTTCTTTCAAGGTTAGTTGTGCTGTACGTTCCCATCCCGCGATGGCTTCGATAGTCTTCTCTCG
Source organism: Candidatus Thorarchaeota archaeon (assembly GCA_048882965.1). Taxonomy (GTDB): domain Archaea; phylum Asgardarchaeota; class Thorarchaeia; order Thorarchaeales; family Thorarchaeaceae; genus SMTZ1-45. The sequence continues at coordinate 4,859 of JBHLRC010000045.1, read as the reverse complement.
TTCAAGTCCAATTGCGAGTCGCTCTCGCATGAGTTCAAGCAAGTCCTGAGTCATCTCTTAGCACTCCGATGCTCACGTGCAGATTCAGAACCAAATTTAGTTGTTTCCTTTCTCGGTTTTTTCTAGATAATCAGAATTGACCACATCCTTTTAGTGCAACATCATGACTTCATAATAGACCGGAGAGGAGTGAAAAGTAATGACGTACAATCAAAAAATGATTGAGGGACATTTCGATAAAGACGCTCATCTAGAATGGGAACGGCTCGATCGAACTCCCAAGGGTAAAGTACAGTTTCACATTCACCAATATTATCTTCAGAAGTACATCAAGTCAGGGTATCGCGTTCTTGAGATTGGATCTGGACCTGGAAGGTTTACAATTGAACTAGCAAAGCTTGGGGCCAGAATTTCAGTAGTTGATATTGCGAATGCACAATTGAAAATGAATGAGGAAAAAGTCCAAGAAGCAGGATATTCGGAGAGTATCGAGTGGAGACGAAAATTAGACATCCTCAATCTCGAAGGAATTCCTGACAATGAATATGATGCAACTGTATGTTATGGTGGTCCGCTCAGTTATGTTATGGATCAGATCAATCCAGCTCTAGAGGAAACCATTAGAGTTACGAAACCTGAGGGTCTCATTCTCACTAGTGTGATGTCATGTCTTGGTACCTTTCATCATTTTGTCAGGGGTATATTTGACGAGTGGGAAGAAGTTGGTCCAGACTTATACGATGAATGTACACAGACCGGTGATGTAACGGGCAAGTTAGCAGCTCAAAGTACCCATCAATGTCACATGTTTCGCTGGAGTGAGTATCAAGAGATTCTCTCTAGGCATCCTGTGGAGATTTTAGATGCATCAGCAGCAAATTTCCTCACAAACGGTCAATTCAATGAAGAATATCTTGCTGAGCTAATTCATGATGAGGAGAAGTGGAAGATGTTCTTGAAATGGGAACTTGACTTCTGTAGGGAATCAGGTGCAATAGATGGTGGAACCCATATGATTGCTATCTTGAGAAAGCTTCCTTAACTTCTGTATCTCCGAACAATATCAAGGAAGTTACGCACATTCTCAGTGATGACCTCAAATCTACCTTCCTTGATAGCCTTCTTGTCGGTGATAGCTCCTCCCACTCCAAGTGCATATGCACCTGCTTCTAGCATTGGACCAGCACTATCTAGATTCACCCCACCTGTTGGTACCAAGGGAATTTGTGGCAAGGGCCCCCTAATTGCTTTGATATAGGATGCTCCTCCAACTGTTCCACAGGGAAATACCTTCACTGCATCTGCACCCATTGTATATGCATCATAGATTTCTGTTGGAGTAAGAGCACCCGGAATTATTGGTATGTTATGTTTGATTGCAGTTTCAATAAGATCACGAGAGTAGTTTGGGCTCACTATGAAGTGACTTCCAGCCTTAATCACCTCTTTTGCCATCTTCCCATCAACAACTGTTCCTGTTCCAATAAGGACATTGTCACCAATCTTCTCAACAAGTTGCCTCACAACATCTACAGCACCCGGGACGCTCATGGTCACTTCTATGATATTTACACCACCCTCAAGAAAAGCGTCTACCACTTTGAATGCGATGTCTGCTGACTCAACACGAATGATAGGAATGAGAGCTGTGTCATAGATCAATTTCATCGTTTTTTCCTTCGACCACATTACGTCTCACCTTTCTATACGAAGTCCTCTTTTCCTGCCTCTAATGAGTTTCTCAACTTCTTCCTTGTACACAAAAGCAAGGTCTCCTGGGACTGAGTGTTTCAGAGCTGAGAATGCAGAACCAAAATCGACCGCTTTCTGCAGGTTCTTCAGTTCAAGATATCCATAGATGAAACCTGCACTACAGGAGTCACCACCCCCCAGTCGGTCAACAACCTCAACATCATAGACTGGGCTTTTGTAGACTTTACCATCAGAGTATGCAAAGACTGACCATTTGTTCAACCAGACTGAGGGAGTTTCCCGAATGGTGATTACAACCACTTCAAACCCGAACTTGTCAATCAACTTGGCTGCTACATCTTTGTAGTCTTTTCCCTCAATGCCATAGACTACCTTTGTGTCCTCTTCAGTTGTGATCAGAATGTCAATGTATTCAGAAGCTGGTTCTGTGAATTTCTGAGCCTCCTTTGGAGTCCAAAGTTTTCCTCTGTAGTTAACATCATAGGAAACCTTCGCACCCTGTTCCTTCGCTATCTTAAGTGCTTCTTCAGTAGCATCGGCACAACTCGAACTGAGTGCTGGGGTGATACCACTAGTATGGAAAAGCTTTGTTCCTTTGAGGACCTTTTTCCAATCAACTTCACCAGGCTTTATCTTGCTGATTGCTGAATCCCTTCGGTCATAGATGACCCTGTTTGTTCTAGGAGCTGCACCAAATTCAACAAAATAGACCCCACATCGACTATCAGGGTCCCAGAGAATATGGGATGTATCAACTCCATGTTCTCTTGCTTTGTTTCGGATGAAATGCCCTATGGAGTTATCCCCTAACTTGGTGACATATGCTGAGTTTAACTCTAATCTTGCACACGCTACTGCAACATTCATCTCAGCGCCACCTGCATGGGCATTGAAGCTATGTGTCTGTTCAAAACGCATAAAGTCTGGTGGAGAAAGGCGAAGCATAACTTCTCCAAAGGTGACTACATCGTAACCCATCTGTCACAACTCGAATTGCTTAACAATCAGTTAGAGTTCTCTGGAAATGTTAAATCTGTCGTTGATTGGCTCCATCACTTTATAGATGCGAGCTTGAATACTCAGTTCTGGCTATTACCTCATCCTGGACAAAGGGATCCAACTCGATAAAGTATGCACTATAACCTGCTACTCTTACAATCAAATCTCTATGTTTCATTGGATTGATTTTTGCATCCTCAAGTGTTTCTTTTGAAACCACATTAAATTGCAGGTGAAATCCACCCATCTCAAAGTATGCATCAATCATGCCAATGAATTTGTGTCGTCGAGATTCTGTATCAAAGAAGTCAGGTGTGAATTTCATGTTGTACAATGTTCCATTATAGCACCTTGAGTGGTCCAACCTTGCTACTGACTTCATCGCTGCTGTTGGTCCATTGACATCTCTATTCTGGGTAGGTGAAACACCATCAGAGAGCATGTATCCAGCTTTTCGTCCGTCTGGTGTTGCTCCAATTACTTCGCCTTGAGGGATATACATCGAAACTGAAAATAAAGCTCCGTGATAAGGACCATTACGAGTTGTCATTCTACTCTGGACTGATTCACAGAAAACTTGACCTGTGTTTCTGGCTAGGTTGTCTACTCTTTCTATGTCATTTCCATACTTACCGGGGTCGTTTTCAAGCTTGACCCTGAGTTCCTCATGTCCCTCCCAGTTCTTTGCCAGAATCTTGAGTAACTCCTCCATTGAGATTGTTCTGTCCTCAAAAACATACTTTCTGATGACCTCTAAGGAGTCTGCAACAATCGCAATTCCAACACCCATAATCCCCCCTGAGTTATAGACTGCTCCACCCTCCTGTAGTGTTTTTCCAGACTCATTACATCCTTGAATGAGAGATGAGATGAAGGGGGTTGGTACATTCTCTGCGAGTACTTTTGCAGCTGCTCTATCTGCATTTGTCAATAACTCAATCGTATAGTCAATCTGCTCTTCAAATGCCAACCATAGTTCATCAAATGATTTGAAGGTTCGAGGGTCACCAGTTTCTCTTCCAACCAGTTTTCCGGTCTTTGGCTCTTTTCCGTTGTTCAGGGTGATTTCAAGTATCTTGGGTAAGTTAACATATCCAATGTTTTGTCGGGGATCTGACTTTCCGCCAATTATGGGTTCAACACAACCAAGAATAGAATAGTCGTAGGCTTCAGAAGATTCGGTCCCCTTCTCAATCATCATTGGAATGATTGCGTCATCGTTGAAGAGACCCGGCATACCAAGACCCTTTGATACTAGATCAACTACCTGAAGTTTGACCTCCTCAGGCATATTCTTGTGCCACCGGTAAGATACACTGGGTTGAGTAACACGAATATCTCCCGTTGCTTGTAGAATCAATATTGTAAGGTCGTTTGTAGCATCAGTCCCATCAGCATTCTGGCCGCCAATAGTGAGATTCTGGAACATTGGATGACCTGCAAATGCTATGCTATAATACTCATTTCTTATCTTGATTAGAGAGGTCATTTTAATCCAGAGTAGTTCAAGAAGCTCAAGGGCAGTTTCTTCATCTATCCGGTGGTTCTTGATATCTTCGCTATAGAACGGATACATGTATTGGTCAAACCTGCCTGTGGATATAGAATGGCCATTGGACTCAGTCTGTATCATAAGGTGTATGAACCAGAAGGACTGAAGTGCTTCGTGGAATGATTCTGCGGGCTCTGCTGGAACCTTCTTGCAGATTCTAGAAATCTCGAGTAATTCTCCCTTGTGTTGCTCATTAGTTTCTGTCCTAGCTAACTTTGATGCAAGATTCGAGAAACGTTCAGCGAACCTCAGAATCGCAGCAATCTCAGTTCGGATAGCCTTGTAGTAATCTCCCTTTTTGCCTTCTATCTCATCCAATATCTTGTGAAAACCTTTCCTCAGGATACTTGGATAATCAACAATAACATGTCCAATTCCTGTTCCTGGGGCTCCAATAGTGAACAGACCTACTTTAGAGGCATTTACTGCCTCTTTAGGCATCTCTTTTCCAGCAATCTCTGCAGTACTCTTACCTTGCCAGAACTTGAAGACCTTCCTTAGATTTTGCTTGTCTTTATTGCTGATGTAAAATCGTTCAGTTCTTCTCTTGTCAAATCTATCCAGCTCGTCTTCAATCCATTTCCAACTGTACTCT
>JBHLRC010000044.1:0-22123 GCA_048882965.1 Candidatus Thorarchaeota archaeon | reverse complement strand
ACAACTGCAATGGCATACCTACTGGCTGTTTCCGCAGGGGTTACTAATGACCTTGGAGGAGCACTTGAACAGGATATTGAACAGCTGAAGAGTGCTGGAAAAGATCTCTTGACTTGGGCTGAGAGAGAGGGAGTTACTATCTCTGAAATGACCAGCCCCAATGTTCCAGTTTACCTCATATCCGATGGACCAAACTATGCGGCTGCGCAAATTGGAATGATGAAATTCAATGAATTTTCAGTGTTGAAAGGAGTTGCTGCGATAAGAGAAGAATTTCGACATCATTGGGTTCTCTCAATCAACAAGGATGATTGTGCAGTGCTGGTTACAGAATCTATTGTTGATCACTCCGATGATGTCTATATGGATGTCCTTAGAGATTCACTAGGAATGAGAGCTTATCATCTTCATGTTGATGATGAATTTGGACTAAAACTCCCATTGGTGCAGGCTATTCCTAATGCAATTGCACTCCAAATGGCGGCGTATCATTCTGTTTTGAAATATGACCCCCAAAAAAATGGCTTTAAGCAGCCGCATGCTGATGCATTCAAAATATACTAGGACAACTTCATTGCCCAATGGCGAAAGGTAACTAAGGGAGAATCAGGAAACTCAGTGTGTGACAAATGTGCTGGATATATTGACTAGTATTGAAACACTTGAAAGACGGAGAGAGGTTGCAGAGTATATCAATACTCATCCAAAGGAGTTTGGAGATGCAATCAGTTCTATCTTCAAAGGTTCATCTGATGATATAGAGAAGTCAAAACAGCACATCCTTGATTTGGTAGACCTTTTGAATACAAAGCTTGCAATACAAGTGATTAGACAAGCAATTGTTGACAAAGATCCAAGAATAAAGGTGAGGGGGCTCCAGGCTGCTTACAGGACAAGAGTAGATTCACTCAATCCTCAGCTAGAAGATATCCTTGTAGATTCAACGGAAGAATTCGAAGTGAGAAAATGGATAGTCCATATACTAGGAAGCACAGACCCTGCGAGTTATGGAAGAGTTTTGAGAAAACTCGCACGGAATAACCAAGAAGATCTGAACATCAGGAAAGAGGCTGTCTTTGCACTCACAAAAGTGACAGATGATGAAACAATAGGGACTCTCTGTGCTCTCTTAGGAGATGCCAACACGGAGATGAGGGAGTCTGGGGCTTGGGCATTGAGCAATATGAGTGCTCCTGAATCAATCAACTGTCTTCTTGCGGCACTTGAGGATGAGTCTGAAAAGGTGAGAGATTGGGCAATACGTGGTCTCAGAGATATGGATGACACTAAAGCACTGCAAGGCTTAGCAGTTGTGATGACACAGGTCCCTCCAAGTGAACAGGTTCGTATGATTCGTCTGGTTGTGGAGAAAAAGTCAGAGATCATACTCAGAGCAATCACAGAGCTTTTGGGTTCAGAGGATGTCGATGTGCTTCGTACAGCAGCGTGGGCTATTGGAGTTTCTCCATATCCACCAGCAGTCCCAGTATTAAGAGCGCTCATGGAGCATGAAGATGAACAGGTTTGTTATTATGCAAAAGTGGCACTTGTGAGGAGTGGAGGGATAGACCCTACAGATCTCCAGCTTTAAAGACGGACTACATCATTCCTTGATAGAGACCCCCGTCTATGAGTAAGAGCGCTCCATGTATATAACTTGAAATTGGACTGAGAAGGAACGCACACACTGGTCCAAACTCTTCCGGTCTTCCCATTCTGCCTAGAGGAATTCTTGCATTGAGAGTCTTCATGGCTGTTTCGGATGCAGACATGAGTTCTTCTACACGTTCAGTGTAGATATAACCAGGGCAGACTGCATTCACACGTATATGGTCAGAACTAAGTTCTGATGCAAGTGTACGCATCATGCCAATCACTGCAGGACGGATTGCGTTGGAAAGTAGGAGGTTGTCGATTGGTTGTTTCACTGATATTGATGTACTGTAGAGGATTGAGGGAGAGTTTGAATTCTTGAGGAGGGGGATTGTTTCACGTGTCAACCACACTGCGCTCATCAGTGTGAGGTCAAAGGCTTTTCTCCAGTCATCATCTGAGAGGTCTGAGAAAGTACCAGGGGGTGGACCTCCAGCATTCACGAATAAACCATCTAAGTGTGACGTTTGTGACGCGATGTTCGCCACTAGACGTTTGATGTCATCCTGTTTCGACACATCGGTAACGAAGTATTGGGCCTGTTCTCCAAGTTCTAAGACGGCTTTCTTTAGTGATTCTTCATTACGACCACATATAATCACCTTAGATCCTTCGTCTGCAAGTGATTTGGCCACACTGAAGCCAAGACCTCGGGAGGCTGCGGTCACAAGAAATGTCCGGTCAGTTAAATTAAGATCCATGGTCTAACCTATGCTACAATTCCTGATAAGAAACACGGCAGGACAACTATATCTACATGGATGCAGGAAGAACTTGTTTTTCTGTTCTTGCCCCTAGGGTAACCTCAAGATGCAGGAATGCGGAACTAAGACGTTGAAAGTTCCGTGGGACCTTGAACTCACCAACGTTCAGAGATGCGAGGGCGTTCTCAATCTTCCTTATTGAGAGTCTTCCACTGTCTTTTGAATTGAAAGCGATGAGCACTCGAGTGTCATCAGGGTCAGGCATCCTATAGACTGACTGACACCTGATACCTTTGTTCTCAAGAGCGTTCTTAATCTTGGCTTCTAATGCTTTCATTACTCGAATACACCAAGATTTTGTATTGCTCAGCCTAGTTAAGCACCTGTATTAATAGCGTAATACTGAGTCATGGCGCCAAAAGCGCTCGGAGTTTCCGAGTGAATATCTTAACACCGAGATTCTTGCTTTCATCCTTTGTTTGAAATACGACTGATGGAAAGGTTGAGTGAGTGTGGGAAAGATGGACAAGGATGGATTTCGTAGGTATCTGACAGACAGGGAACAACCTATTCCTGAAGAGGAGATTGTTGAAAATACAAGGATGGTGGAAAGGTTCGAAGAGTTTCTCAAGAGGTTCGACAAGACTCTTGAAACCACTTCAGAGGAGGAGTTCACGAAATTCTCAAAGATTCTCATTGAGGAGGGACTGAACACCTATCTCAATTATGCAGCACTCTCTCGATATGCGTACTTCATCCAGAATATGGAGCTGTATTTACCAGTTCTAGCTATTTTCGATGGTGGGGAAGTGATGAATGTTCTCCATGAAAGACTGGGTGAACATGTTGGCGAAGAAAAGCGAGATGAGATTCTACCAGAAGAGAAGCTTCCGCCTTTGGGTATGCCAAACAATGAGAAGATAGGTGTGACTCGAGAGATATTAGGAAAGATGAAGAGAGTATTGGACTCTGAGGACTGTAAAAAGATCTTAGCAGATGTTGCACATGGGTTACCTCGTGACTTTAGAAAAGGAGAACGTGAGAAGTACCTGAAGGCTGGAAATATTGATGAATATCTCAGACAAAAACGCGCTGCTGCAATAGCAGAACTTGAGAGACATCGAGATGAGGGCACATTGTTCTATAATCAATACATCACCGATGATGTTGTTGAGTTTGTGAAGAGTCGCCCTGATGTCCTGAGCGGTGAGAGAAGAGGGAACACTGTCTATCATACTAAGATCCCATACATGGTTCAGGAGTTTCTTGATGCAAAAGACGCAAAAATGAAGCGGTATTATGCATGTCACTGTGCATGGGCTCGTGAGTCGATCCTTGATGATCAGGTGGGTGTATCGTCTGACTTCTGTCACTGTAGTGGAGGATTCACCAAAATGCCTTGGGAAGCAGCGCTCAATCAGCCTCTTGAGTATGAGATGGTGAAGTCAGTACTCAAAGGTGATGATGAGTGCAGCTTCGTCATACATCTTCCGGAGGACATCGAGTAGTATGACGAGTTTCGATGAGGCCATCAAGGTAAGTCGTATTGTTAAAGCATACAAAAGTGATAATGTGGATTCCGAGTCACGATTGAAATTAGCTGTCGATGAATTAGCTGATTTCCTGTACTGATTTATTGACTGGTCAGTCTTTGAGATTGTCTACAAATGTGGAAGTGTATTATATTGTAGACTGGGCGATTTTGGACCGATTTTTCACCGGAATGTATTTCAAAATACATGAATTATGTAACAGTATTTAAAAACAATACATTTATATTTTGTAATATGTAATACTAATACAAGATTAATGAGTTCTTTGCTGATTATTCAACAACTCACCCCACTCACACCCAACGAGATTAGAACCTTGGAAACAATGACAACAGAATTCGAGAATCGTATATTTTGAGGAGATAGAAAAGAAACAATGACAATGAAGAAATTGGCCCTCGGAATCGGCCTTGTTGTTGCAGTATCATTGGTGATTATGTTAACCATTGGTATTACTGCTACTGAGGACACTCATGTCCAAGCTGATCTGAGAGGCGGTAGTGTAATTGTGGTTGCTGATAACTCATTTCAAGATGTAGTTGATCGTGCGCCTATTGAGAACTTAGTTGATGTTGCACCTCTAATGGATGAGGCTGACAGATCACCCATCATGGATATGGCTGACCAGGCTCCCCTTCAGGATGAGACTGATGTCGTTCCTATCATGGATATGACTGAGCAAGCTCCTCTTCAGGACGAGACCGATGTCGCTCCTATCATGGATATGACTGAGCAAGCTCCTCTTCAAGATGAGACTGATGTCGCTCCTATTGAAGAGGCAGTTGATGTTGCTCCTTTACAGGACGAGACTGAGGTCGCTCCTATCTTGGATATGGCTGACCAGGCTCCTCTTCAGGACGAGACTGAGGTCGCTCCTATTGAAGAGGCAGTTGATGTTGCTCCTTTACAGGACGAGACTGATTGTGCACCTTTCACTAATGTAGTCGATCAGGCTCCCCTTCAGGATGAGGCTGAGGTCGCCCCCATTGAGAGTGCTGCTGAAGTAGCTCCTATCGAAGAGGCTGTTGAAATCGCGCCTATTGAGAGTGCTGCTGAGCAAGCCCCACTACAAGACGAAACTGACAGAGCAACAATTCTGGACTCTTCCGAAATAGCTCCTATTGAGGATGCTGTCGAAGAGGCTCCATTACAAGATGAAACTGATCGTGAAACTATTGAAGATTCAGCTGATCAGGCTCCTCTTGAGGATGAGGTTGATGTCGCTCCTATACAGGACGAGACTGAGGTCGCTCCTTTGAGGGACGAGACAGATCAGGCTCCTTTGAGAGATGAACCCGAACGACTCCGGATCGAAGAGAGTGGATTAGTATTCATGTTTTTCCTCTTCTTTATGGGTTATCGCTATTGGCGAACAGAGGACTAGTTTAGGAAAGTCTATAGTTTAATTGAGAGGAGTTGATTAACTCCTCTTATATTCTCTTTTTGAATATCTTCTTAGCTGAGAGAATGTCTGTATTTCCTAGGACATCATACTCTACGGTCACGTTGTCTCCGCGTTCGACAGTTTCACAAAGAGAATCAAACACTATGCAGAATCATCTTTTTGATGTAGCATTTCAAAGGGTTCACAGTTGATGTCTTTCTTCTGTAGAGCTGTGAAAGAGTAGAGATGATAAGAATTTTTCGAATTTTATAAGGTCTTTTTAACTGATTTCGGGTTTATAGTGTCTATTTTTGATGATAGAGGGTATATTAGCGCCTATATATCCTGAGATTTATATAGACTGATTGTGAATAATATAATGAAGGGTCGTCATATTTGATGAAATTCAGAAGAACTAGTTTGATTTTAGTTTAAGGCGTCCCTTAATTCGATGTAAGTGATTTGAATGACTTCTGAAATTGAAAACAATGTGAAAAATGAGGAATCTAACGACTCAAAGATTGCGGAACTAACACCAAGAATGAAACATGTCGACTTGACATTCAAGATTGTAGAAAAGAGTGAAGAGAGAGAAATAACTTCACGACGAAGCTATGAAACACATAGAATCGTTGATGCAACTATTGGTGATGAAACCGGAACAGTCAAACTTCCTCTTTGGGATGATACAATAGAGAAATTTGAGGTAGGTAAAAGCTATAGAATTGAGAACGGTTATACAGGTCTTTTCAGGGGGAATCTTCAACTGAAGATTGGTCGTTATACTGACCTTAAGGATGTAGAGAATGAAATTGAAGATGTGAACCTAGACGTGGATATGTCAGCCAAAGACCATCGAAGCTCGCGACCAAGGCATTATTACCAACCCTATGAGGGATCAGGAAAAAGTCCTGAAGCTGTTTACAGAGAACGGCCTTACGCAAGATACTCGAAGAGTAATCGTCGTAACAATAGACGACGTAGATGGTAGTGAATAGTTGATGGGTTCAAGAGCCAGTAGCAATACATCCAATTCACAAAATACTGAATCTGGTTCCATTTCATGTCCCGATTGTGGATCCCAGAAAGCCATCAGAATTGAAAAGAACGGAGAAACAGTATGTGGAAGTTGTGGACTAGTAATATCTGAGCGTCGTATAGATAACAGGCAGGAATGGAGAGCATTCACAGCCGAAGAAAGGAGAGCTCGAGCTCGAACGGGAGGACCAACAAGGTATACTTCTCATGATAAGGGACTGTCCACCGTCATTGGATGGGGTCACAGAGATGCATCTGGCCGGAAATTCTCATCAGAGAGAAGAGCTGAAATAGCTCGACTGAGAAAATGGCAGATTCGGTCCAGAGTTCATAGTTCTGTTGATCGCAATCTCTCACAAGCAATGTCTGAGATTGAGAGGTTATCTTCTCAGCTTGGTCTCGAGAGGAATGTCACCGAGCTTGCAGCGATGTTGTACAGAAAACTCGTTGTCAAGAGGCTTGTTAGAAGTAGATCAATCGACGCGCTAGCTGCTGCATCTGTCTATGCTGCTCTTCGACTGAGGGAGATACCAAGGACATTGAAAGAGATTGGCCATCACAGTTACCAAGATTGGAAAGCAATTGGACGTTACTATCGATTATTGGTTCGAAAGCTCAAATTGAGAATGCCTGTTCCTGATCCAATGAACTATGTTCCAAAGTTCATAACAAAGCTCGGTTTACCTGGAAAAATGCAAGAAACTGTCTTGGATGTACTCCAAGACGCAAAGGATCATGGACGACTTCTAATAGGACGTGACCCAAGGGGCATAGCAGCGGGGGCCCTCTACATTGCATCTATTTTGACTGAAAATAGAGTGACTCAACGAGAGATTGCGTCTGTAGCAGAAGTGACTGAAGTCACCGTTCGAAATCGCTACAAGGAACTTGTGAGGGAACTCGAGATAACGACAATGTAGCGAGTACATATCTTCTAGATTTATGCAGACTGTTGAATTCAGAGCAAAAGCAAGAAGAGAAGGACAATACCGCTCAGTAGTCCATATCCATACGATACATCAGAAACCAGTCTAAACCCACTCAGTCCAAGTCGTACTATCGTCAGTGCAGTCACTAATCCAATAGAGAGAGTTAGAAAGATGAGCAATCCTTTTACTCAATCTCTCTTGTGGCATAAAGACCCTCAATCAATTCCTAGTTTTTTACTCTATATTCAAATTATCCAACCATGTAGAAGTCTTGTCCACCGGCCTTGTAAAGATGGTTCCGATGGCTTCCGGATTCTTTGCCTGATGGTATCTGAAAAAGAACTTTTCATCACTGATACCTAGAATCTCAATCTTCCCAGTAGGATGTGACATGATAAATCGAAATCTCTTGGTGTGTCCATCCAACTTGCTTTGAGTCTCTTTGATTATTCTGGTTCCAATATAGAGAGGCACCTGGAATTGTTTCTTTACTCGTTTGACCGGACGACATTGAAACACATAGTATGGGAGGACACCTATTCGAACAAGACCTCTCTGCAGCTGAGCCAAGACAGCGGAGTCATCATTCACGCCGCGGAGAAGCACTGTCTGATTACTAATGGTAATGCCTGCGTCTTGGAGCCGCTTACAGGCTCGAATTGATCCCTCAGTGATTTCTCGAGGATGATTATACTGAGTGACCACATAGAGTGGTTTTTTCTTTGTATAGGATTGTAACATCTTTACGAAATCATCATCGGATGTGATTCTTTCTGGGAAAGTTACTAGAACTCTTGTTCCAAATCTAATAAAGTCAAGATGCTCTATCTGTGTGAATGCAGTTAGAAATTCCTCTATCCGGTTGGTAGGCAAAACAAAAGGATCTCCTCCAGTAATAAGAACATTGTCGATTTCCTTGTGAGCCTGAATATAATCTACAGCGCTTTGGATGTCTTGGATTACCTCATCGTTTTCTATTCCGACCAGTCTCTTCCTAAAACAGTGTCTGCAATACATGGCGCACTCGTTTGTTGCTAAAACAACAGCAGTTTCCCTGTATTTGTGTTGAAGTCCTGGTAGTACTGTATTTGATTTCTCACCACTTGTATCGTAACTGCCCTCCAAATAGCTCTCATGAGCTTGCGGTATCGCTAATTTTTTGATAGGATCTTCCTCATTGTTCTTATCAATCAAGGACAGATAGTATTTGGATATTCTAATTGGGTGGGTCTCACAGATTCGTTCTAACACAGCCTTTTCTTTATCAGTGGCATCCAGAAAATCGGATAGATCATCAATAGATGATATACTATCTTGAATAGCTGATTCCCAACTCATAGTATCGCAACATTTGGTTGTATTTAACCACTAAGATCCGAAGATTCGGTTTCAAGTGGGGGATCGCTTGTCATTCGTGATATTATTCCCATCTTTCTCTCTAGGTCAGGCCATTCAGTAATTGGTAGCCTCTCTCTAAATTTCTCTTCCATTGCTCTCACCAATAAAATGAACCCAGTATTTCGTTTGTAGAAGCAGGACTTGTGGACTGAGTTCATATCGAGTTTGTTGATTGTTTCTACACGCCTAAGAGTGTGATTGATTGGTAACTTTGAAGCGTGTGTATGTTTGTCCTTCTTTCTAACAGATAGATTTGATTTCTTTGCTTATTAGTATTCCGTTTATTTGCCTTATAAACGGAAAAATAGACATAATAGTTTCTTTTTTAGACAAAATGGCTTTATTAGTGCTTTTTAAATTCATCATTTCTCCTTGAATGCTACCCAACGGACGCCTTCCTCATCAGTCATAACAACCATTCGAAGATTCAACTGTTTTGCATAGTTTCTGAGGCTGTGCCGGGAAACTCCCATGAATTCTTCAACATCATCCAAATTGAGCGGATCTCCGGATTCCCTGTATTTCGCTAGAAGTTTCTTGAATCGCGGCAGATTTCTTGTTCGACCTCTACGATATCTTAAATTGTCTTCTGATTTGGTTCTTATGTCATCTAATTCCATAGTATTAAATTGGGTTATATTCTTATAAAATTATTTATCTCTAATTTATCTATAACATAACATTTATTTTACTTCTATTTATACTATAATTATTAGGATAAGAAAAAAATGAAATCAAAAGATGAACAAATCAAGAAAGCTGTTGTCGACATCCTTTATTGGGACAGTCGTGTTGATGCCTCAGATGTCGATGTTGAAGTTAAAGATGGAGTAGTTACTCTTCGAGGAACAGTTCCAAGTTATGCAATAAAAGAAGCTGCGCTTTTTGATGTATGGAAGATACCAGGAGTGAAGAAAGTCAACAACAACTCATTTGTCAGGTTCCCAACCAGTGCAAAGACCCTGAGCGATTCAGAGATTGAAATGAACATAACAAAACAGCTAGGATGGAACGACAGTACTAGAAACGAGAATATTCAGGTCAAGGTGAAGAAAGGCGAGGTGACGCTTGAGGGACATGTTGATGCGTATTGGAAACTATTCAGAGCACGACAACTTGCGTCTGATGTTGCAGGAGTTGTAGACATCGAGAACAAACTAGCAGTTGTCCCTACTGAAGCAGTCACTGACCAGGTCATTGCAACAGACATCATGAATGCAGTCGACCGTAATTACATTGTTGAAACAGAAGATGTAGATGTGAAGGTCAAAGATGGCATTGTCACCCTTTCAGGTGAACTCCCTACTCGTGCAGCATGCGAAGCTGCATTAGAATGTGCATACAACACCTATGGTGTTAAGGGTGTCAAAGACCGACTACACATAAAATAATCAAAGTTGAAGCAGACCCGTTCTGCTTTTCCTTTTTTTTCAAATAACTATCAGAAGGACTCATGGTACGACTTGAAGAAGTCATCAGGACCCAATCGAATTGTTTCAATCAATGTTTCTTTTCCAAGATTTTTATCAATCACTTCAGCCATGTGAGCCCCTGTAACATACCAAAGTCTATTTCTATCACTCATCCTGTCAAGAACCTTCCAGTCGTCTTCATGGATAGGACTATCATTTCGAACTTCTAGTTCTGTGAGAAGATCAAAATACTGAGAAACTCGTTTCTTTCTGGCGCGATCATCAAGGAATAACCTGTAATCTCGATTGTTTAATGCCTTAGCTGTCTTCCTTTGCTCTAGAGTTGAATAGACTGCGAGACCTTCCATGTGGGTACAGTATCTGATGACATCGCAAAGTTGATTGGTCCGATGAATTTCGGACAGATCAAAGAATGGATTATACGCTGTGTAGACTACATGATGAAGTTCATGCATTGACATGAAAAGAATCTCTTCCGGGCTTTTCTGAAAATCTGGATGGCCTATGTTAAGTATAGCATAGCCATCAGACACGATGCCAATATCGTATCCCAGAATAGCGTATAGAACGCTTCTAAGATTCGTGCCTTCAGGGAAGTAATTCCATAGATCCATGAGCAACTCGTTGAACTTCTCTGTTTCATTATGGATATAGGTCAGACTGTCTTTCACATAGTCTATCAAGTTCTTGTCTTTCGACAGTTGTTTCAGAATATGTTTCCAGAAGGAACTGATGTTCTTCCTGGTGTTTCGGGTTCTGAGAGCGTGTGCATGTGTCTTTTTCGCAGCTTCGTGGTTAGTTATCTCGATTAACAAATCGTTACTAGGTTTTGAGATATATTGTAGGACTGGCACAATGAATGAGGTATCGATTTTCACTGACAATGACATGAGTTGATCACTCGTTTTCCAAAAAGATAATGAATTTCAACCGGGATTGGTCTGTAGCCATCATTAACTAATACTTTGAAAGGTAGTTCTTGATGCAAAATCTTTCTATAATTATCTTCTGTTTCCTCTTTGAAATGGTCGAAACAGCCCGATTTGAATCGACAGCTGATTCTTAACCAATTCCCCTCAGAGCTAACTCATTAGCCCTCTTTTATAAGGAAAAGATTCTATGGTGAGATGATTGAGAGATTGAGTAGAGAGTACCTTCGGTTATTTCTTGAAGTGATCGATTGATTTGTTGTTGCATTGAATAAGGTAACACAATACAGGATTATTCTGTAAAGACCGAGATGTCCCACTTTACCACTTATCCCAATTCGTAGATGATGAAAATGTTAGGGAGAACACTGAAAAAAAGGGATGCATGTGTAAACTGTGGAGGGACTTCGTTCACTGAGGATTATACACGTGGGGAGAAGATATGTACATCATGTGGTCTTGTTCTATCTGAACATACTGCTGATAGTGGTCCGGAGTGGAGAGCATTCACTACGGAAGAAAGGAATGCAAGAGCTAGAACTGGAGCTCCGATGACTCTCACCATAGCCGACAGGGGCCTTTCAACAATGATTGATTGGCGAAACAAGGATGCAAGTGGTCGGGCTCTCACAAGTACCACACGTGCAGCTATCTACAGAATGAGGAAATGGCACATCAGAAGTAGGCTCCACGGTTCACAACATCGAAACCTTAGCATTGCAATGAGTGAGATGGAAAGACTCTCCTCACAACTTGGGATTCCTCGTGATGTCAGAGAAACTGCAGCACTGATGTATAGAAAAGCTCTAACAAAGAAACTTGTGAGAGGGAGAAGCATTGAATCGGTGGTTGCTGCATCAGTCTACCTTGCTTGTCGGATTCACAGGATTCCAAGAAGACTCGACGAGATTGTTGCTGAAACTACTATTGATAGGAAACAGGTCGGTCATGCAGTACGTCTTGTCATCTCACAGGTTAATATTGACGTCCCATTAGCCTCTGCAAATGACTTGATACCAAGATTGTCCGCGGATCTTCTTCTTGAAGGAAGAACTGTGAAGAAAGCAACTGAGATAATCAAGAGTGCTGAGGAAAAATTCGTTACAATTGGAAAAGATCCGGGTGGAATCGCTGGGGCTGCACTCTACATTGCAGGAATACTTGAGAAGGATAGACGTACTCAGAGAGAAATAGCGAAAGTTTCACGAGTCACAGAAGTCACAATTCGCAATAGATACAAAGATCTGGTTCGTTCTCTCGATATCTCATTTCCCGTCGATTGATAACCAGTAACCGATGAATCTAAAGAGAAGATGATTTCTGAAGTTAGAAATAGTGAGGGGGCAACTGAATTGTTGTTTCTGGACCTCTGATTACTGCTGCGATATGCATAATGATGTGACTCAGTATCGCTCCAAATGGGTTTGTACTAAGCAAATAAGCCAGTGTGATAATAGTGTTTCCAATCAGCACAAAACCAACTTTTTTGTTTCTAAACTCTGTGTATCCCAGATGATATAATAGAGTAACTAAGAGACTTGCTCCCAGACCAAGTACTCCAGCAAGTAATTGCCAAGTCCATGTAGACAAAAGGCCAATCTGGCTGAAAGCATTCCAAACTGCGATGACAGGCATTACATTCAGAAGTAAAGAATCAATCAGTCCGTATATTATTCCCAACCAGAGAATGTCCATAACCAAGTTCCGGTCACTTGGACTGGAAGATGAAGATTGAGACATGACGTTTCTAGTGAGAATGGCCCCAACAATGACTCCGGCAATTACTCCATAGAACCAGTTCTGAAGTAGAAGATCAATCAGGTCGATTGAATCGAAATAGAAGAAACCAAGCAGAAAAATACTTGCAAAGATAACGTAGGGAACCAAGAATCTGTTCCTAGGCATCTTCATCCGACCAGAGAAAACTGCACTGGTGATTAAGCCAATTAGACCTGCAATGAGCACCCAAGTAAATGCAAACACTAACTCGTATGCCATCTCAATCACGATCCTTAGGTTGAAGCTTACGATAGAGAACTGCAAGAATCACAATGGTCCAAACCAAGACATTGATGAAACCGTAACTTGCTTCAAATGGTAGAATAAGACCCTCACTGATGTTTGTATAAAGTCCTCCAATCCAGGTATAGAATGGCCAAAGGACTAGAATGTTCTTTGTGACTCTGAAAGCGATTGCGAAGCTGACTCCTAAGATGTACAGGAACCATAGCTCACCTAGAGTCATACCATATCCGATATGGTAGAATGAATAAAATGCAGGTGCAATAATAATTGCAGGGATTGCCCCAAAGGATCTCTCGAGTGTTAGTTGAATCCATCCTCTGAAGAATATTGCTTCAAACAGACCAACTGATAGTGCCATTAGCACTAGCGGAAATAGTTGTGAAAAAGGAGGTAGAGTGATTGTTGCGAGTGTCCCTAGGTAAGTAATGATACCCATAGAAACTCCAATGACTAAGCTTAGAATCCAATATTTCCTTGTAATTCCAGTGTCAGAGAATGGGCGTTTCTGTATATAGCTATTATACAGTATGGGGACAAGGATTCCCAAAAACAACAATGTAACGGGACCATATAGTATGAAGTTCAGTGCAACATTAACTGTTGTGACTATCTGAAATGCAGTGTATAAAGTTGCTACAACAGCTATGTAAGATATAGCTAGTATGATAAGATCTTTTGATGGATGAAATCTCAATTCTAGAAATTCGTGAAGTTCTTCCTTAGCGATGTCTGTTAATGATTGCTTTGTACCAACTAAAGGATATTGGTCTAGCTTTGATTTCTCACCAAGCGGATTATTTTGCATGATATCTCCCTCGAAACTGTCATTTTGACCTCGATTGGTTTTTATAAACTCTTACAATCAGGAATAGAACACCATATTCCTCTAATAATTTAACAAAGGATTGATACTTCTTAATTAAAATAGAAGGAGTTTTGTAATTTAGTATAAAGATGATTTGAAAATATGACTATCCATATAATCTCAGTATTTTGAAAAGATTCGAATTCAGAAAGAGATGGTCGGGACGGCCGGATTTGAACCGGCAACCGATGGATCTACAGTCCATTGCTCTGCCAGATTGAGCTACGTCCCGAGTAGTTCGATTGCAACTCGAGTTTCAATAAAAGGATTACTCAGTAGTCAATATTCAGCAATGTTGAAAGGGGTGTGACACCTCACATAGGGTTGGAGGTAATGCCCAGCTGAAAAGACCCATTGAATTGACTTTTCCAATCGTGGAAACAAATAGAATAGCTGAGAAGGAATCAACCGGTTTTGGAAGACGTCATTATAGACCAGTCTATGTCATGCATAAGTGGTGGGCACGACGGCTTGGTTCGGTGTTCAGAACAATACTTCTCTATTCTCTTGCAGATGACAAGCTTGATGGATGGAATGGAAAACAAGATAGTCTCTGGGGGTTATACTCTAGAGATGTTGACTTGAACGGAAAAATCGTGCTTGATCCCATGATGGGTGGCGGAACAACAGTCGTTGAAGCATTAAAACTTGGATGCAAAGTTGTTGCAGGAGACCTCAATCCTGTAGCATGGTTTTTAGTGAAGAAACAGGTCGATAATATTGACCCCAATCTGATAGTTTCCGCACTGCAAAGATTGGATAGCGAGTTGGGACCCGAACTTAGGCAATATTACACGACAACTTGTCCTGAATGTAAAGGAACAGCCGAGGCAAGCTATTATTTCTATTACAAAGTGAACTCATGTTCCAAATGCGCAAATGAGATTCCCTTAATGCGCAATTTCTTTCTGGCTAAGAGCCCTTCTGGAATCAAAGATTTCGTTGTTTGTCCCAAGTGTTGGAACATTTTTGAAACGAAAAATGCCAAAAAAGAGACCAAATGCACAGAGTGTGGTGAGAAATTCATTCCCACAAGAGTTTCGTACTCCAAAGGACGAAGATCTGTATGTTCAAATCCAGATTGTGGTCAAGAAGAGAAAATTGTTGATGTGACACGAAAATTCGGAAAGCTTAGAGAACGAATGTATGCTATTGAGTTCTATTGTGAACATTGTGATAGGTCAAAAAACAAGAATTTAGCGAATGGAAGAGGGTACAAAGTTCCAGACGAGAAGGATAGGAGAATTCTGGAGAAAGCCAATAAAGAGTACCAAAACATTGCAAAGACTCTACCAATTCCGGACACCCTGATTCCACTGGGAGTAGAAACAAAACGGGCATTGAATCATGGATACAGGAAATTCAGTGACATGTTTAACCACAGACAGCTATTGAACTTAGGAAAGATCCATCGCTGGATTCTTGAGATTGAGGACTGGAATCTCAAGGAGTTCTTCCTCCTAGCGTTCTCTAACAGTCTGAAGTACAACAATATGTTTGCCAAATACAATGCAACTAGGGGATTCATCACTGACATCTTTAGAACTCACTCTTTCTCGCCATCAATGGCTCCAGTTGAGGCTAACTGCTATGATATTGCGAAAGGTCGAGGGGCATTTACTGCGTTTGTCAATCTTGTAGTCGAAGGAAAGGAGTATAGTAGACAGCCATTCGAGCGAGTCCATGATGGAAAATCAATGAAAAAAGTGGCGCTCAAGTCCAGAAAACCTCCAAAAATCACCGAAAACTTCCAAGAATTGGTCAATCACGCGGATGTCATGCTGAGGTGTGGTTCTTCAGAGCATCTTGAAGTTCCGGATAAATCTGTAGATGCTATTGTGACTGATCCACCATATTATGGAAACGTGATGTACTCGGAGCTGTCCAACTTTTTCTATGTCTGGTTAAGGATTGGACTCAATGAACGATATGATATTTTCAAGGACAAACTTGTTCCAACGGAAGGAGAGGTCATTGAGAATAGACAGCAAGGAAAGGGAAGACAGGAGTTCATTCAAGGGTTGACCAAGGTGTTTACCGAGTCTCATAGAGTACTATCCGATGATGGGATTTTGGTCTTCACGTTTCATCATAAGAAACAGGAGGCATGGGGAGCAATTCTTAGTGCTGTATTAGAGTCTGGTTTCTATGTGACAACCACATATCCGGTACGGAGTGAAATGAAAGCATCCACTCACCTTCATAAGTTGGAGAATATTGTCTATGATTTGATTTTTGTCTGTAGAAAAAGAGGTGAGAAAACCACTCCAAAGTCATGGAGTTCTATCAAGAGTTCAATAGAGCGTTCTGTGACAAGGACAATCGAACGCCTACAGAACAATGGTGAAAAACCAAGTTCTTTGGATACCTTTGCGATAGTCCTAGGAAAATGTCTGGAGCTCTATTCAAAGCACTATCCAAAAGTGATAGATGAAGGCAAGATGGTCAGTCCTGAGAGAGCCCTCGAGTCAATCGAAGAATTGTTGGGGGATTTATAGTACCTCTAGCAGATAGTATTGTATGAGATTGACACGGACACTACGTACTTGGGACAAGACAGAAGGCGATTTTGTAGAAGTTCCTGTACAGTATCCTCCAGACACGACATTGTCCTGTGCCGAGTGCCGGTATTATGATTCAGAAACAAGAAAATGTAATGGAGTAGGTTCATCGCAATATGGGCGAAGAATTCCCTTTCCGGATTATGTACCGCGAAATCGAGAGTGTGAAGTACGATTGCCTCCAGACCTGCTCTCCTTTGTATGAATCAAATATATTGAGCCAATCCTGGGAGATGTCCTAATGCTAAGAGTATGCAGATTATAAGAAAACAGAGTGTGAAAACTGCAACTAGTGTGTCAGTAGTCCTCCAAGATGAATTCCTGAGATATGAACGGTCACTACTATAGCCAAATCCTCTCCCATCCATTGACATAGAGAGTGAATCGACTCGAGAGAGTGCTGAAACTAACAATGGGAAGAATGTGTACTGTACAGTACGTATTATCTTTCTGAGTCCTGCCACCTCGGGGGTTATGCCCCTGGACTTCTGAGCCATTCGAACTGTGTGGTTCTCTAAGTCGAATAGTGGGAGAAATCTCAGTGCAATAATAAGAGAGAAGCTATACCTGTAAGGTATTCGGAGTTTAGTCAGGGAGTGAGCCAAGAGTGTGGGATCAGTGATTGATACAAAGAGCATACTTGAGAAGATCAATAGCAGGAATCTACTTGTTATTGCAAGTCCTCGGACAATCCCAAAGTCAGTGATTGGGAATAAAGGACCAAAATCACCGATTTGAGGAATAAGGAATCCCAAAAGGACACCATTGGTCGTGATTAGTACTTGGACTAGTAGAAGTAATACAGAGAATAGGATGACGAACTTTGTACGTCCCTTTGTGAGGCGCACAGGAACCTTAGCAACACGAAATCCGATGAAAACAATGAGTAGTAATACAATACTAAGGCGCCAACTGGGATATACAATGATTCCAATCATCAAGATGATCAACGTGAACAACTTCAAGGCTGGATTGAGTCTATGTAGTACGGTATCATTCTTGATATACCCAAACCTTGACGACACCTAAGGTTGCACCCCCATGTCTGTGTATTCTTGATAACCGAGTTTCTCCAGTCTTTCAAAGACCGAAGAGGGAGTACCATCTAGAAGGATCGCTCCGTTTTCTATGAATATTACCCGGTTGCAGTTGTTACGTACGAAACTTGGATCATGGGTGACAATGAGAGCTGTTCCACCATGTTCTACTGTTTCCATCACGTTTTCCTTGATGAACTCGCGACCTTCAACATCCTGTCCGATAAATGGTTCATCAAGTAATAAAATCTCAGGACCATGAACTGTTATGGAACTCACATTTAGGCGTCTCTTTTGTCCGTGGCTTAACGAAAAGGGGTTTCTGTTATATAGACCAGCAAGTCCAGCCCTATCCAGCCTGATTTGACACTGTTGAAGCATATCGGGGGTGTCTAATTCCAGAGCTTTTAGTGTCAAAACCTGTTCATTCCAGACGGTTTTTTCAAAAATCTGATGATTTGGGTTCTGAAAAACTGTGGAAATATGATGAGCTATCTCTTTTGTGTTCATTTTTTCCAAAGGTCTATCTTTGAAATTAATCGTTCCACTATCAGGTGCGAGCAGACCACCAAGTAATCCAAGAAGTGTAGTCTTTCCGGATCCGTTACTGCCCATCAAACCAATAACTTCACCTCTCTGAAGACCCAATGTCACATTGTCAATCACCTTACGTTCTCCATATGAAAAATTGACATTCTTGATAGTGGCAAGAGGTGAGTTAGAATCATCTGGAGTTTTTATGATACTCTTTGTCTGACTTATTTGATTTGATACTGCAATGGGTTGAATTTTCCCTTTTACCAGGTTCAGAATTCTATCAGCGATGGTTTTTACAGCTGAAAGATTGTGTTCAATGACGAAGATACCGATGTTTTGTTTCTGTAAATCCCTCAATATATGTTGTAATTGTAATACACCACGTGGGTCAAGACTCGAAGATGGTTCATCAAGAATTAAGAAATCAGGTCTGCAAGCAATCATTGATGCAATGATGAGTCTCTGTTTTTCTCCGCCTGACAGTTCGAAAGTTGCTCGATGGTAGAGATGGTCAGAATCCACGGATGTCAATGATGATTCGACTAAATCTGAAATTTTTTCGACCTCAATACCATAATTCTCAGGACCAAAGGCTACTTCATCAGAAACTTGGAGGGTACATATTTGGCTCTCTGGGTCTTGCTGTACTAATGCGACCTTTCTAGCTACCTCAGCTATGTGAAGGTCTGCTATATCAGAGCCATCAATGTAAACTGAACCCGAAAAATCACCTTGTACACTTCGAGGTATAAATCCCGACAAACACTTCGCAAGAGTAGACTTTCCAGACCCCGTTGGACCAGTGATAACAATAATCTCGCCTCGGTTCACCTGTAGACTTAACGATTCTAAAACTGGAGTTGCGCCATCGTATGAGAAGGTTATGTTACGAGCTTCGAGCATGGTATCCGCCTAGATTACTTGAAGTGTGCTGACTTGCCGAACCCAGAGTGAGCCGTCATATTCTGCTGCAATCAACCATAGACCATCAGAGTTAGTGGTCAGTAGGAGTCTATCATCAGTCATTACATCATCGAGATTGAATTGGACCTGATAACCATCCCGAGCCAGAACTCTGAGACCTGTTGCTTCTGGGAGAGGGGTTGCCTGTTGGAGTATTACACTGAGTAGGACACCAGTGTAGTTTGCTGGTGGAAGATGAACATAGGTTCCAATCAGCTCAGCCTCAATGGTCACAGTGGTTCCTGAATAGGTTTCGATGTTGAATGAATAAGGACTCTCCACAAGACCTGACACATCACAGGAGTAAGGATTCGTTATCACTGGTCGTACAAAACCAACATAGTAGGTCACACCTACAACCATGAAGATAATCAATGCAACAGCTGGTACATTCCGTCTATGGAACACAGACTTCCTCCCTTTCTCTGGGAGTTCGCTGCGTAAACTGGGGAATCGATCTTGTATCAGACCTGTGTCGTTGAGAAACTCCAGAGTTTCCCAAGCGAAGAATCCAGCGAATATCACCCCTGAGCAAAAGGCGAGAAGGGAGATTAACATGATATATACATCAGGAGCACCTGCAAAGTAAAAGAATTGAAACATGAGGACATTAGAAGCTGATGCTATACCTGCACCTAGCCACCAAATCACTCTGGAGTTTCCATTCAAGTCCTGGTCGTTCCTTACAAAAGCACCAGTGATATCGACGATGATGCCTTGAACAAGAGAAACTATCACCACTACGATTCCATGAGTACTTCCTGTGAACAACTCCACAGTCCCTTTCAGGAGACCGCCCATTGTCCCCACTCCGTTTTTTGGAACAAGAACTCTCATGAGAACAATCCAAAAAACATGAAATCCGGCCATGAATTGACCAGCGCCGAACGGAACACCAAGAGTGAGATTGATCAGGTTACCTAAATACCCAATAAAAGTGCTCAGAGACCCTCCTAAGGCGCTGAGGATGGCTATCATCACTATCTGTCGAGTGAGTGTGGAACCAGGGGATGTACTCATCCTGGTATCACCTCAATGAAAGAAACAAACCTGACCCATCTGGCTCCAGCTGAAGGATAGACGTGGTAGCCCATTCCAGGGGCGGAAGTGACAAGACAGTCATAATTACTGTAAGCCGCATCAGCAGGTAACATCACTAAGCGCATTCCATCAGTCCAGTCCAGAACATTGGTCCCATTCAGGCCAAATGCGAGAATCATGTCACCTTGAGCCTCATACCAAGTGGTATTTGGATACACATTGTCATATGAGAAGTCTTGTGAGTAGCCATCAAAGGCTGTGACCCTGACAATATCGGAAACCCCCATACCACCAACTAGCTCAACAAGACCAGACACAAGCACCCCTGTATACAGTCCATAGCCACGCCAGTTATCAAACTGGTTCTGAAAAGAACTCCACCCCTCAGTTGTGTTCATGTTAATTAAATCTGTCAGGGACAGGGTCACATCTGCATCAGTTCCTCTAACAATCACACTGTTTCGTTCCAGACTTGGTGTGTTGAGCAGCACAGGAGCGATCTCAATTCCAGTTTCACTCACAGTCACATTTACAAAATGATAGATTCCACCTTCTTCCTCAGGGGCATAGAGGGTTGCCCCTGCACCCCCAGTTATCACATACCTCACACCATTCCTCATACTCTCGTTGTACATGTGGATGTGTCCTGCAAAGACAGTGTTAACTCCCTGATTCTCGAACAGGGTCATCAATCGTTCAGCATTTGTTTCGTTCAGCATTGCATGCGAAGAGCCTGTTCGGGGATCAAAAGGAGGTGTATGTGTGAAGACAAACTTGATTTCAGAGTCTGACTGTGATAAGTCATTTTCCAGCCAACTCAACTCTTCTTCAGAAACATCATTTGTTGAGGTGTTGAAGACTGTAAAGTGGACAGAACCAATCTCAAAGGAGTAGTTAGAAGAGCCAAAGTGTTCCAAATATCGTTCTCCACCACCTGCCCGGATGTCATGATTGCCGGCTGTCGTATAGACAGGAACTGTAAAGGTGTCTAGAGCAGAAATGACCTCATCATACTGGACTGGTTGTCCAAATGGAGTGAGGTCTCCACAGTGAAATACGAAATCTGGTTGTTCTAGATTTGCAATTTCCGCAATTTCGATGATTCCATCTTGGTACCCTTGAGAGTCACCAAAGACATAGAAATTGAGTGTCGAGTCATCTTTAGGTCCTATGAGTTGGTACGCACCGATTAGGGACACACTAGCCACTATGATTATTGCGACTATGGCTATTGCGTACTTCTGTTGTTCCATCTCAACACCCGATATGTTCGACTGTATACTTCGGTATTCAACGTAACCGAGTTAAGAACCTTAGGGAGTTGGAAAGTTCAGATAATTAGTCACTTGGGATTCCATTTTCACGGACTTTTTCGGAGATTGACATGATTTCTTCGCTTTTCCGCCAAATAGCGGTCTGTTCCAGAGTATCAGCTACAGTTTCAATGAACAGGTTCTCGATTTCAGAGGTCTTCTTCTCATTGGAAAGATCCAGATATGTTTCAAGAAGGGTCCAACACATCTTTTGTTTCCTAATATCATTGATAGGATTTGTATCTAGAAGACTGGCTGCAGCACCTCCGATATCTAGAATCCATGAATCCGGACGCGATTCTTCATAGTCCACCCCGTAGATTCTTCCGTTGTTAAGGATGAAATTTCGAAGTCTAGGATCACCCTTAATCATACGGTGAACACTATGATAATTGTAATACCATTCAGCCAATATACTCATGATGGATGGATCAAAGGTACGATTTAGAACATCGACAAGTGGTTCTCCTTTGATATACTCCATGAGGATGACACTATCTTGGGCATCAATCACCTCTGGCACCGCTAGTGATTTCTCCCAGCTTGATTGTAGTATCTGAAGTTCAATATCGTATGTATCAACCACAAACATCTTTGCTACTACCTCAAGTGACTCGGTTGACTTTGGCTTCACAATCTCAAGACGAACAACGATGTTTTTTCTGCTCTTCAAACGTTCAAGTGACAACAAACAAGCATCAGGACCATACTGGTCAACCAGAATCTCTTCTAATGTGACGATTCTGTCAGGTTTTAGTGC
>JBHLRC010000043.1:0-22193 GCA_048882965.1 Candidatus Thorarchaeota archaeon | reverse complement strand
TCCATTGAGCGGCAAGATCTGGTTCAATAGATTTGATTTTTTCAAACCATGCCATTGCAAAGACAGCTAGAGATTCAGGAATTAATCTGGCGTTGGTAACCTTAGCTTCGATAAGCTTTCCCATTGAATCGAAGAATGAACCTACAAAAATGAATTTAGCATATGCTTTGGGATTTGCTCTGGGTCCATATTTCTGATTGAACTCTTGAGCATCTTTCCAATTCCACTCCATAACAACTTCTGAAGCATGCTGAATAAACTCTAAGTCTGCCTGTCTATGAAAATCAAGAAAGACTGAAGCTTGTCTTGACTTTGCAAAGTTCCTTATAGAGAGAACACTCATGATAACACCAATTACGACGCTTACTGCGGCAATCATTATTGATATCGATTGTAAATCCAGCTCCATCTGCAAGTGACTCACCTATGTCCTGTCGTGAGGAATATTCTATACTAAAAAAGGCTCTGAGTAGAGATCCAGATTTCCAAGAAGCAAGACGGAGTGTGCAAACAGATTTGAAGAGTAGTTTTATTGTTTTGTCTACCATCAATTTGCAAAGAAGATGAAAGTAAGGGAACTGAGATTTTATCTGGTTAGACATGGCCAATCTGAAGCAAATGTAACAAAGAAGATCTCTGGACATAGCGAAACGCCACTAACTGAATTAGGACAAGCCCAAGCTGAAGCGATTGGGAAGACTTGAACTTCTCATTTCTGTGGGATTCCCAGACGTTTCATACAAATATTTGTAGTTGAATATCTGTATCCAGCAGATGCGTGTGAAAAGCAGTATTATTATAGGCGTATTTGAGATTCTATTTTGGAGATTTCAATGGCTGAAAATGATGAGTTGAGAAAAGAAGCGAAAGAGCGGGCTGAAATGAAGTTTTCATTCTATATCAACATCGCGCTCTATATAATCATCAATGGCATTCTCATCTCCATCTGGTATCTTAATGGTATGGGATTTCCATGGATCATCTTTCCGCTAATAGGATGGGGAATAGCTGTCGTGATACACTATCTTTTGGCATTTGTTTACCCTGGAAGAAAGTACTTGGATGGAATGACTGAGAAAGAATATGAAAAATTAACAAGGGGCTAGCGTACGCTATCCCTAAATTCCTTTTTTTTATTTAACTTTTTGAGATAACCACTATAATTAATCCTAATGATCCGATGGACACAACCAATCTTAGATAGGTAAGAAGTAGAGGCTGACGGATTCCGGTGAACAGGAAACTTTCCCTCTCCTCGCCTGTTGAGCCACCCTTTTCATTCTTCATTTATTCTCCATCCTGTCAAATGATTTAAGATTGTGAATGAACTGGCTTTAGGAAGATTGTGATGATTAAGGGACTCAGTGCGACTTCTCCTGATGATAAATTGAAAGACAAACTGATGCTTTTCGGTCAGTTTATTGGAAATTGGGATATTGTGGAAGCTAGGTATCCTCAGCCGGATGGAAGTGAGATTAAGAAGAGAGGATCAATTCATTTTGGATGGATTTTGGATGGCTTAGCTATACAAGATGTTTGGATGACCTATGAAGAGAAAGCTCGTAGGTTTGTTCCTGCTGGAACAACAATTCGATATTATAACTTGAAGATTGATGTGTGGCAAAGTATATGGATATCCCCAAGTCAGAATATAACACAGACTTTCATCGGACGAAAGATCAAAGACGAAATTGTTCTGGAGAGCTGCACCAAAGAAGGTTATCCTGAAAAGTGGATATTCTCTGATATCACACCTCAATCCTTCCGATGGCATTCAGTTGAAAGTCACGACAATGGCACTACTTGGAATCTTACCGAAGAAATGGAAGTTCGCAGAAGTCGAGAAACCCCCACCTAATGCCTGTCTTGTTGAGCTCCGCTTTTTCTTACTGCAATTTACTACAAGTGAGTCGATGTTAGCTGTTCTCGAAACTATCTCTCTCATTGGACATTCTATTGGATGCTAAGATAATTGAACAGGTTGCGGTAGAACCTCATTCAATTGGTTCAAGGTATCTTCAATAAAGGAGTGTGCTTCATTCGGGCTCATTTTTGCAAGTAGATATCTGAAATAGATTGGGTTGAGTAAACCGGGATTATCATCAACCAATTGACGTACTCTCAGATTTAGAATAATGAGGACCAACAATCCTGCACCCATCGAGGCTAGTGCAAAGAAGATGCCACAAAACAGAGACAGAAACATCCCTTCAACAATGATTACGAAGGTGATGAAAAGGAATGCTGACCAAAAGGTACGAATTCCTCTCCTAAGACCCGAGATGACGATATAAGATGCAAGGCCCAAGACAATTAGTACGACCAGTAGGAGAAATATTGATTCAATTAAAGGCACTAAAGGTAGCATTCCAAAATCTGGTAAGACTAGGTCAATTCCTATGCCAAGACCAATCAAGATGAGCACTCGAATCCAATTCATCAATGATTCTCGCATAAAGATGGAGTGATTGAATGATGCAGCTGGGTATTTGGATATCGCAGAAAATGGTCGTTTCATATATCTTCGATTTGTAACATAGTCTCGGACAGCTATGAATCTCCCTTCAATCTGCATTAGCTTAGGATGAGTAACACGTATAATCTCGCGAGTAAATGCGAACAAAAAGACGAGTTCAATCATGCCGCTGATGAAAACGCCACCAAGAAGTACAATAGGCATCTGACCAACGCCCTCTGGGAATAAGACTAAACCCCATGTTATTGCTCCCTCAACAAAGAGCCCAACTGTTAATCCAGCTATGAACCAAACAAATGTACTAATAATAACCCAGTAGCTCAGACGATGGTTGTCATCTTTGAACAGCCAGTAGATAGGGAGATCCAAATATAGCAAGATTAGTTGACCTAGAACTAGATTAATTGGGACTACTATGTACTCACTCAGAAGGACTGTGAGCAGCTCAACAGGTGAACCAATTACCTCAGTAAGAGGAAGCCAAGGGTTTCCAGATAACATGACCCCAATGTAATCTTGCTGCATTGCAATGAAGAATACAAGTACGGAAAGGGCAACGAGAATAACCCGAAGTGTCAAGAGGATTAATCCCTTACCCTTTCGAATCCACTCTGCCATTGAACTCAGGCGTGGGAATCCGATGTGAGATATGTTGAAGCCGATAGTAGGCTGCTGTATTGGTATATTATAGGTTTTCAAGGTTGTTTCTAGCTGAACCAACTCCTGTGGTTTTTGATACTCATTCCTAGGACTCACCAAACTCACCGATTTAATATTAGAATCCGACATACACTCTGCCATATAGAGAATCAGGGTCTGCCATATCATTGAACATGTTAGCCACAAGTGTGACAAGACTGATGATCATCAATACCAATGGTACCAATCTTGCGGCACCAGTAACCACTGCCTCGACACCTGTAAGTATTTGCACATACCAAGGAGCACACGTCAAAATGGCCCAAATCACCATACCAATACATGAGATAAGCTTTGTTGCAACAGATAATGGAGAAAGCGTGCCGCTACAAGCACCACACATGAACACAGTAAACTGAAGGAATACAGATAGGAATTGAAGTGCCGCCGCAAACACTACCATAGTTGACATAGGATTGAGAGTGATTTTCCATAATGCAAATGATGTTGATAATGCGCTCACCATGAAAAGAGCCGCATCTATACCAAACCAGGCTCGTTCCATTGTTGACCAATACAGATTATCGCTAACAGCGGAGCCATCACGCAGTGTCGTAATCCGAGCAAATGCACTAGTTAATGCATCCCTGATTCCGGTTAAGAGCCAGGCAACAAAGAATCCACCGAGTTTCGCATCAACAGCGCCACTGAATGCAAAAGCCTCATCATTAGATACATAGTTATAGATATGATCTGACTCGCAAGCAAGCACCACGTCTTTGCCACTGGTCAATTGAATACTTGACACGAAATCCTCCCAACTTAGAATTTCAGAGTTTGATACAATTCCGTCCTCTGTTCCGTGTGATATCCAAACCACAGTACCAATAATTCTGGGAATCATTAGCGCATATCCGATAGAACCATACTCTAAAACCAGTATGTCATCATCATATGTTGTTATTGCATTGATACTATCTTTTACTGTCGAATCATCGTACATAACAACAACAGCATCGGATGGAATTATTGTTTCGAGTGGCATTAGAACCAAGGGTGACATTAGAATCAAGATGGTTGATAATATTGCAACCCTTCTCAGAGTATCCTCCCTCTTCATGATAAATACCTCTACCTCAATAGGTGCTTACATTATACTCTTTAAACGATTTAAACCTTAACTGAAAGACAAATCAACAACTTTTTTTTCTCTCTCACAGATATTTCACCATTTACCTAATCATTGAAACTCAATATGTGCTCACGAGCGATGTGAGAATCTGAAATTTCTTGATTTCCTTTGGAAAGGAGAAATGAGGATTACGACGGAATCAGGTATTCGGGGAACTTTCCATTGATCTGTACTGCTGAACCACCCTTTTCATTTTTCTAGACTTTCTGACTTGATTTCCACTATCATCATTGTAATATTCAATGATGTGGAAGGTCAGATTATGAAAAAAATAAACGGACTATATGAATGCGAAGAATGTCATTTGTTTTATGAAGATGCAAAATGGGCAAAGAAATGTGAAGAATGGTGTATCGAGCACAAGTCCTGTAACCTTGAGATTACAAAACACGCCACTAAGGAATCTAAATTAACTCTCTCATAGATCCTCTAAGTCGCTTATCTCAGATGGACTGGGGGTATAGGCTGATGGGATCATGTTAACAGGGAACTGTCCCATTTTTCACTCTGTTAAGCCAGCCTTTTCATTTACCTATTCATGTGAGCAAGCTTGTTGGTGTGAATTTTTGCATGTGACTGAGGTAATCAGATACACCAATATCAAAAGGAGTTTTTTTCTTCTAGATAGATTTTACATAAAAAAAGAAAGAGCGAGGAACGAGTATATTAGACTCGTTCCTAGAGCTGATTACAAGAATACAAGTATAATTTGAATCAGAATGACATGTATTGTGATGTCTGCGCAAAGGTGAGAGATCATAGCTGACTCGATTCCTTGTTTCCAGTAAAGCCAACCAAAGATTAGACCTGGAATCAGATTAAGGACAAGAGCCCTTGTAATAACTAACGGGGTCATTCCATATAATGCAAAAGTCAGTGGTAGATGGACCGCACCAAACAGAACAGCTGCTGAAATTATTCCAAGCCAATAAATCCATGAATGTGATGCCGCATTGTCGCTTCTTGTTATCTTCCAGATGAACCACACAAGATATGACATGATGAGCAATCGAACTAGCATTTCTTCAAAGAAGCCTCCATAGAATATTGCCAGTACTCTGCTTCCAAGGGATGGATACGTAGTAGCAGGTGTTACTGTTCCAGTTAAGAGTGGAACAAACACATAGACATCTAATACAAAGACTGCTAATCCTGACAGTACTCCTAGTAGTGGAGCAATTTTCAGAATTGACCTGATTTTTCCTGAAACAGATTTGCCCTCAATCTTAGTCTTGATGACAGGAGCTCCAAGACCTACTCTACGTGCAAAGAAGTAACCAACGAAAACAACAACGCCGGTAATTAATGTGTTAAGAATTATGCTCAGAAAGACATCAAGAAGTGGGATGTTAGTCACTCCAGCTAATTCCATCTTATATGGCAGTCCAAGAAAGTATCCCAACCCACCCAAAACGATTAGGACAAGCATAGTTTCGTATTCTGATTTCGTAAATAGTTTCATTTTCATTTTCTCCTTAGTATTTCATAATTCTGTGGTTGGGTAATCACTCACGCATTCGTGTCTATGACACAATGACATGTGCGGGTTAGAATCCATTGCCACCCTATTATGATAGATGAGGTAAATAACAAGACAAACATAAGTTAACGTTATCAGCGTTCTTTGGAAAAATGTACGTGATATACTATTCTCGTTAAAAAACAAAACCAAATTGTTTGGATAATGAATTGATGGCTATTGTTGTTTACTAAACACTATAGATGTTCTTGAAGGATTTCTCTCAAGTATCTCAGCTATCAGAATAATGTTCTTGCTCACAGTCTTTGAAAAGTGAGAGAAACAGACTTACGACACAATCAAAGAGAAAAGAAAAATGGGATGGGCAAGAGGTGCGAGCCTCTTGTCTCTTATTCGACTACACTAATGAAACCAATCGGTCTCTGTTGAATCTGCCAATTGCTAACAACCAGGTGACAACCATCAGCAAACCTGCAACAAGGAATGTGACAATGTTTGTCAGCCAAACAAGATCTATACTAGGAACACCAGATTGCATTACTAACAGTGGCAATATCATTGGTACGATGAAGATCATGACTGCTGCTCCAGAAACCTGATACGCTTCGTAGACCCGCCTGACTCGTCCACTGATTAAGATCATTACTGAGCTTATTGCAAGAATCATTGTAGGTCCTGCTGTGAGGAGCAAAAACAATCCGGGGAGATCAGGAATCATTGTGTTAAAACCAAAAGCCAGTCCAGCACTCTGGAGTATCACAATTGCGCCAATCTCAGTGACTGCAATTGTCCCTAACAGAAGGGATACTCCTGGAATAACAGAACTCAGGACTTTCCCTACCAAGAGTTCAGAGTCTGTTAGGGGTGTGCAGAGAATCGGCTCCATTGTGTTCTGTTCTCGTTCACCAACAAGAGCATTTGCTGCTATGAGTGAGGTTGGAATCAATCCAATGATTCCAAGCATTGGCGATATTGTTGGATTGAGTATTGCCAACATGGATAACACCTCAGTTGTTGACGCCGTATTGAGTGCAACAAAAGCGACGATTGCAAGTATCATTATGGGACCAAGTGCAGCCATCCCAATAAGGCCATATCTGACATAACTCACCTTCATTGCCATTCTCAAGTCTGTCTTTGCCACAATCAAGGATTTCCCTAGACTCATTAATCCGCACCTCCCTTGATGACCTCAAGATAGAGATCTTCCAACGTTGCCTCCTCTTCAGCAAACTCAATGATTTTTACTCCATGGCTTAAGAGCGTCTGCATGAGTATGGAGTTGCTTTCATAGGGGTTCTCAACCGTGACTAGTAGAGAGTCAGATTCCTGCTGGACTGAATCAACAAAAGGCATGGGCTCTACTATTGAAGATGCCTTTGCTATATCTCCCACAGTCCTGAGCTTAAACACCTGTTTTGACTGTAATCGAGAACGAAGTTCGGTCGTCGTTCCAGTCAGTAGTATCTCTCCTTCATCAATGATCGCGATCCTATCACACATTCTTTGTACTTCTGGCAGGTTGTGTGAGTTGATGAAGAACGTTTGTTTGTATTTCTCAGCCAAGCTCAGAATGAGTTCTCGAACTTTTTTGGCTGCTATTGGATCCAATGCAGATGTTGGCTCATCTAGGAGAAGTACTCTAGGTTTGTGCAGTAATGCTCTACATAACGCGAGTCTTTGCCTATTACCTGTACTTAGTTCTCCAGCTCTATCGTCCTTTCTCTCCCAAAGGGACATGAATGAAAGGAGTTCTTCGATCCTTTCAGGGATATCACTCTCTGGAATCTCATAGAGTCTGGCGAAATATTCAAGGTTCTCATAGACGGACATCGTTTGATACAGTGTGTGGTTTCCTTCCTCTGGAAGCACTCCAGTTATTTCGCGAACCTCCACCGGGGACTCAACAACATCATAGCCACTAAGACAGGCTGTACCCTCCGTTGGTGTGAGGAGAGTACAGAGGAGTCTAATGGTTGTCGACTTGCCAGCTCCATTCGGTCCAAGAAGTCCAAATATACACCCCTCAGGAACACTAAGTTGCATGTGATTGACTGCTACCAAGGTTTTGAAGCTCTTAGTAAGTTCTGAAATCACAACTTCATCAACGACTTTGTTTTCTTCTTGGGGCGGATTACTATTGGTCATCAGAGCAATCTGATTACACTCGTTTTTTGATTTCATTAGTTTCACTTCCTTTTTTGGGGACAACCTGATGACATAGAACTCCATCTCGAAGAACATGATTTGCTCACCAACACGAAATTTCACTCCCATGAAACCAAATTCACTGTTCAAAGGACAAGAGAAGATCTATGTCCTCTGAATCCGGAATGGTTTGATATTCCTTGCTTGCTGTCCAGACACAACCCTGTCCAATCAGACCAAGTAAGAAACCATCATCCCTCAATCTAAGCAAGTACTCTAAGTGATGAATCATCGCAACTAAGAATTCATGCAACTCTGATTGATGTGAATTGACTTCCTGCTCACTATAATCGATGTGGCTTTCTGAGTCCATCCAAAATGGAAACGATAGTTCAACATCTACTGAGATTATATCTGGTTCACTTCTTCTTCTAGTCATTAGTACCCGAAGAAACCGTGTCTGAAGCAGGATCCTGGTGATCTCTTCACCTAGTGTGTCAGAAATCTCAGGAAAGTCAATTGACGCAAAGCTTCTGAATGACTCAATTAACTCATCTTTCTTCATCAAGCAGTTCTCCTCTTACTTAAGCAAGCAACGGCACTTGTTTCTCATTCTCCTTTGTTTCACCTTGCTCAAGAGATTCATTACGAGAGTATATTCTCATAGCAAATAGGTCTCTAATCGAGCTATGTGGACGGTGAAGTAACCAGGTTACAATCCATCCTAGGATGAAATTCTCAGAGAATAGTTCTAGAAAGTGCGACATGCGAACTGAATCTGGCATGAAGCTTGTTGGAATCAGCATAGCTGCACTCATTAGAACGGAGAATAGAAGGGCAACTGCAAAGCCTTTTTCCCACCACTTTCCTTTCATCAACCTAATGATAGGGAATGCAATTGCAGCGAATATGATTGCTCTAAACCCTTGGAACAATAACATCCAAATTCCTACTGCACTCATCTGGTCAATGAGGTCACCATAATAAACTGCAAGCTCTGGATTCTGCCACGCAATAAGAGCTCCTGCAGCAACATACAAAATGATGTAGGAACAAGCAATCACTCCTAGTTTTATCGCCCATTGCTTCTTTGACATGATTTGAGGTCGTTCATTGCTAGTTTCGTTAGTCGTATCGCTTCTCATCTTTCTGAATACAAACACACAAAGTGGAACAAATAACACAGTTACGATTGCACCTTGTATGAGTATCTTGGGCACCATTGTGACATCAAATAAGCTTTCAAAGTAATCTAAAAACAGAACTACATCAAGCTGTGGTAAGAATACAGCTAGTCCATAATACGCTGCAGCTATTGCTAGAATCAACCTTAGTCCAGTCCACTTTGACCTAATGATGGGATAGCTCAATACAATGGTATATGATAGAATCATTAGAAGTGTACCATTCATCGTTGCCATAGTATCTGTTGATGTTCCAATGTCACTCAATCCTGATAGGATTGCGGAGAGAGCGTAGATCATCAGTAGTAGAACTGTTAGAGCGATTACTTTCACTGCATAGATAGCAGTGGCTCGTGTTTCAGACTTTAGAGTTCTTTCTTCATTGATTTTGGTTTTGGTATATGTCATCAAGTTACACCAAGTTCAACCACAAGCAGACAGAACTTAAGTTCGCGTTGACAATTTTGTTTGGAATATCCACATACAGCATCCTATAGGTCGAAAAACCAAACACCTGAGTTTGAAAAAGAAATGGTCTACGAGTATCAACTAACTCAGCAACTCTCCAGAATTATTAGGATTTATTCAGCATTTCCTCTAGTTTGTATCTTCGTAAGTCTGAGAAGCTCTTACTGGGTTTTCCAAGGAAAGTCACAACTGATTTTATGTACGGGAGATCTCTTATTTCATGTGTAATCTGTTCTACATCCTTTAGACTCTCAACTACAAACGCCGGAAACATGATGTTTTCAGAAGCACTCACAAGGGGTTCCCAAAATGCTTCTTTATAGCTTCTCCGGAAGTATTCGATAATCTCTGTGAAACTTGCAGATGTTTCATCCCATTCAATCTTTGCCAAGAATGCTATGTGGTCACCAGCATTGAGATTCCACCTAAGTGACAATCTCACCCCCTCTCCATCTAAAATCTCATTGATAGCTCTTGTGACTGTTTTTGCGGCTAATCCTGTCCGAGTAGCTATATCCGTGACATTCATACGCGGATCTTCGAGAAGACATCGCAAAACTCTAAGATGTAGGTGCTTCAAATCCATCTTCTTTCCTTTTGGAAAAAGTAATGTATGCATTTCGACGCTTTTGATTCCTTTCAGCTGTTTTAGATAGGTCCGTAATTCTGCAAGATCCTCTGCGCCTCGGAAAGATGCAAAGGCAATTATCATACTTCCTGCGAGAGCGCCTACTTCGCTGACCATCCTATGAGTCCCAATTAATTCTACGAGACTTTCTTCGTCACCAATCGCATCTCTTTCAACAAGTATTAGCAGGTAATCGGCATCTATCATTGCAAGATTCAGTTCAACTGTGAAATCAGCAATTACTCCTGAGTCTATCAGTCTTCCAATCCGCTTTTTGATTGCAGTCGCAGTAACGTTGTTTTTCTTTGCTAATGTTTGATATGAGAGCCTACAGTTTGCTCCCAAGTCCTGCAATATTGCCTTATCCAAGGCATCTAACATACAATCTCCTCAAATTAGGCCGCTTTTTTTATGTTAAAAAGAATATCGAAGCAACGATGTTTTGAAGACTCCTACTTGTAGAAATAATAATCCTAGTAGACTGATTAGGAAAATCTCCAGATTGGTAAGAAACAGAATCTTGTGGAATTTAGAGTCTGATATCATTCAGTAGAATCAGAATGTTCATCATCTAATTATCCAAATGTGATTGTTAATGGTGAAATCAATTGAATTCAAATCTGGAATATCACAAAGAACGCATTCCACAGTCCCGTAAACTGATTATCGAGAGCTGTGAATACGCGTTGAGAAGACATAGGATGCTTGGACTGTTCGAAGCTGATGTGACGGAGGCACGCAGGAAGTTGCACAGTTACAGGGAACGGACAGGCGAGTCACTATCCTTCACAGGTTGGATTGCAGCATGTGTGGGGAAGAGCGTTGGAGAACACAAACAGGTCCATGCCCTTAAGATGGGGAAATACTTTGTGATATTTGAGGATGTGAACATCAACGTGCTCATCGAAACCACTATTGAAGGACGACCGTATCCTGTTAACTATATCTTGAAGTCCGCGAATGAAAAGACCGTTATGGAAATCAACCAAGAGATTCACGAAGCGCAGAAGAAGAAGGAGACGGACTATACTGAGGCAGAGGAGAACCGTAGAATCAAGCTCCTCCTCTCCGCTCCAAAGTTTTTGAGAGATATGCTATTCTGGCGCAAGTTACGAAAGAATCCAACTTTCATAGCAGAGAACATGGGGACTGTTGCTGTGACCTCTATTGGACGATTTGCTAGGTCTGGTGGATGGGCAATCCCTCTTGGCATGCATGCGCTTAACATAGCTGTTGGAGGAATAACTGAAAGGCCAGGATATATCGGTGACAGAATTGAGAAGAGAGAGTACTTAGCTTTAACTGTGACTCTTGATCATGATGTTGTGGACGGAGCTCCAGCGACACGTTTTGTATCACGGCTTGCTGAGCTCCTAGAAGAGGGATATGGTCTTCCAGCTTGAGAACATACATTTACAGAGTGACACACAGACATATTTCAAATCTGATCTCTAAAAGTGGCATTCTGAACAGAGACCGAATGGGAAGGTCCCACTCACAACGTTATGCCATGCAAAGAAAATAATGACAGCGACGATAATTATCATTGCTGTCATAATATAGAGTATCTTCTCCTTATTATTGGTGGTCAACGGATACTTCTCCAATGGGTTCAGTTTCCTCTGGAGCTTTTGGTCTAATACGTTGTTCCCTGTCGCGTATCACTTTATCAGAATCCACAAAGCCCTTTGTCAGAAGGAACACTCCCAAGACCTCTCCAAGGTACAGTACATTTCCAAATTCTGCACCGCTTCTTGCAATAGCTCCAGCCACAGCTATGGCAAGTCCGCCGAGGGCTATCCAAAGGTTGAACCTGAACTTTGTCTTTAGGAACGAGAAGAATGCAGCTCCAATAAGCAGAAAACCTCCAGTGACTGACATCAATGGGGAGAAGTTTCTGACATGTTGCGCCATCGCGTGTCCTGCAACAGCAATGCCAGCCACAAAGTTCTCAGTGGAAACATGCGCAGTGGCTGCATATGCGCCCATCCAGATGGTTAGTATGATCGCAAATATCATGTAGATGTGTCCATGAAGCATCCTCCTATCTGAATCTTTCATATTTCGACCAAGGATCACCGCAAGTACAATGAGTACGGCATATGTCCCAATTCCAGCAATGGGATACTCCATTGCTCCGAATAAGAGGGCTGAGAAATCAGTCCGTGTACTCAGTGTCATCATATATGAGAACATGATGATGATTGCCATCAGAACAGCATCAATGGCCAGTAATCCTCTTGTAGAGAACACATTCTTAGCAAGTATGAGATACAGCGCGCCTCCCCCCATTAATGCTACTTGGGATGCAGAGAGCACAAGGTAGATCCTATAAATTTCAACATTCCATCCAGCAAACTCAGAAATCGCCTCAAACGCTGCTGTGACGGCAAACATGATTAACGAAACGAACCATACAAACTGATACAAACGCTTTCGTCGTCGCCACTGCTGAAAGACGAGGTAAGTAAAAATAATTGCCACAATTGTGGTAACCACAGGAAATACAGACATTATTGTGACCATTTGTATCACATTTGAAGTGCCTAAGTCATAGTTATTAAGACGTTTTCACGGCTTGGTTGCAACACGGTGGAACACTAATGGTTAGCCGAATACAGAGTGATTTAATCTCCGACATCCGACTTCATAATGAACTCATCAGATTACTTGGTCTAACTCAGAATGAGGTACGCATTTACTGTGCCATGTTTAGTGGCGGTCAATTCACAGCAGGAGAACTCAGTTCCGTCACAGATATCCATCGCTCCCGTATTTATGACAACCTACGTGGACTAGAAGCCAAGAAATTGATCGAACAAACAAGTACCGACCCACTTAGATTCAGAGTGGTAACACCAAAGAATGCAGTGGCAGATAAGATCGAAACACTAGAAATTGAGTACAGAACTCACACTCAGGAAGTTATGGCTCTTGGTTTGAAACTGGACGAAATCTATAGGAACCAAAGAAAGACTGAAACACCATTAGACATTCGTACCATTCCACTAAACGAATCAATTACTGAACTGGACAGACTTCTTGACTCCGCAAGAGAACGTGTATGGGTCTCAAAAAACACATCAGGGGGAATAGTTGATTGGTTTGTTCTAAAATCGCAACTAGACCGTTTGCTGCAATTAGGTGTAGACATTAGATTTCTGACGACCCGTTCTGTGAGAGCTGGTTACACCTCCCGTATTCTACCGAAAATCACTCTTTCTTACGCAATAGTTGATAACACTTCTCTCACTTTCTTTCTTTCCAAAAATGAGGACAATGATGGGCTCGCAATGATATCAGAGAACACGGATTATGTACGTTTTCTTGAAAAGACATTTCTAGTCGATTGGGAAAAGGGAGATGTTGACTTTGAAGATTGAAAATAGATTAAGAGGAAATTCTCCTGTTGAAGTAATCTTATCAGATATTTCTCTAAATAATGGAGTGGTTGACGTAGTCAGGTGAGTAGGGACCTCTCCCAATCCTAACCTATTCAACCACACTTTCTCTTTTACTTGGGAGGTTTCAAATTACTTAATTACTTTTAAGGAACTGAATTAAGTATGATTGAAATCTATCTCTACGGACACACCAAAGAGTTGGTTAAGACTAACATCCCCGAAGCGAATACGATTCTGTTATTTGATTATGTTGAGGGAGAACACTTCCAAGAACTCTTGAATCGGTTAGGACTGAAACTAGATGATGTAGGAAATTGTTACATCAACAATGAACTTGCAGTGCCTGAGAATGAGCTTCAAGACGGAGATACTATCGAACTCAACGAAGGCAGTTTCTCTGTATAACTAGGGTCAATCTTCCGACGCTCTGAATCAAGTGAACAAAACCTTCCTCGTTTCCCATGTTAATTATCCCTTTCCATTTTACACATCTTCTACACTCTGAAATATTTTAACAATAGTTAGTTTTATATCGAAGTAGTTCTCCGAAATTATATGGCAATTAGAACAGCTTTTCCAAATTGGGTACGCGGTTTAGATCTGGTCGCAGGTATCATAGCTGTGGCAGTAGGATTTTGGATTCTTCTAGATATTTCATTAGCTCA
The DNA here is from genome assembly GCA_048882965.1 of Candidatus Thorarchaeota archaeon. Taxonomy (GTDB): domain Archaea; phylum Asgardarchaeota; class Thorarchaeia; order Thorarchaeales; family Thorarchaeaceae; genus SMTZ1-45. The sequence continues at coordinate 7,909 of JBHLRC010000043.1, read as the reverse complement.
GCTTACTATCCTGTTTCTCTTTTCATTTGCACTTGCAGTGATCGGCTTAACTAGAATTGTGAAAGTCGCGACAACACCGGATGAGATAATGAAGAGTTCTAGCAGGGTCTTGAACGCCATTGCAGGTGTTATCTCGATAATATCAGCAGCGTATGTTTTCCTCTTTCCCTTGTTGACAATATTCTTATCAATTACAATATTAAGCATAGCACTGATGTTGGTAGGGACATCCAGACTCTTTATGGGGGCTGTTGAAGAATCTCTACCCACTCTGATGAGGGCTTTTCTCATCATTGTTGGACTGTTAACAATTGGACTATCTCTCCTATCAATAGCTTTTCCCGGGTATGGTTTCATTGTACTATCAACAATAATCTCCATTGCACTCATCATTAACGGTCTTACAAGAATAGCCAGCGGCATTACTGGACGATACTAGTTCCTTTAATCGCAGAATGACATCATAACAGCAGTTCGTGCGTTGTTAGTACAGAATATCAAAGGAGAACAATGTGCAATAGAGGTCTATAATAAACTGGTTGAGATGACAGAAGGAAAATCCAATAACTCACAGGATGGTTCTAGAGATTCTTGCAGATGAGGTTGAGCACGAAGAAGACTTGGAGGCTATTCTTGAGGATCTAGAAAAGCTACCATCTAAATAAGATTGGATGCTTTCAAACATTGGTTAGTGCAACATGAAAAACATGTGATTCCCTAAATCCGGTTATGAACTATATAATTTAGAAGGCCAGATCTTCCAACGGCCTTCTTTATATTGTCAATTTAGACATTACTTCAACTAATTATGGCAAATTCGATTGACGGCGTATCTAGAATTGAGATACCCACACCTTTTCCTGTAGGTAGTGTCAACTGCTATCTGATAGAGGGCTCACCTCTCACTCTGGTTGACACTGGTCCAAAGACACATGATAGTCTGGCAACAATTCAGAAAGAGCTCCATGATCGGTCGTATGATTTGTCAGATATTGAGCAGATTCTCATTACACATGGTCATCTCGATCATATTGGTCTGGCTGCACAATTTGTCAGAGACCGAGAGCGTGTCCATGGTACCCCCACAGAGGTATGGATTCATAATAAGGATGCTAATTCACTAATCAACTACGAAGAACATGCAGAGATATACTTGGAGTCATTTGAGTGGTTAGTAGGAACATCAGGTATTCCTGAAGATGAGGTCCAAAAACTGAATCCAAAACGACTTGTTAGATATTACATGTCGATAAGAGATCCAGTTCCAACTGCTAGAACCTTCAATGATGGAGCTCGTTTCAAGACTGGTATTGGTGAGATTACTGCGATTTGGGTTCCTGGTCATTCGTCAGGATCAGTATGTTATGTTTGTGATGATCGGAAGATCATCTTCAGTGGAGATCACATCTTAGGAGATATCAGTTCAAATCCAAGCATATCATTTGACAGTCCTGCAAAAATAGGAATGTTGACCTATCTTGATTCACTGAATCGTCTCTCATCAAGAGATGACTATGTTGCATTACCAGGTCATAGAACGCCTATATTCGATATCAGGTCAAGAATTGAATCATTACGTGCTGAATATGAAGGTAAGTTCCAAACTGCTGCTGAATCATTAACATTAACGCCGCAGAGCGTGTATGAGATATCAAGAACCCTCTATGGGGACTATGATCCCAATTCTCTTGTCTTAGCTCTAGCCGAAACTAATGATGTCCTTAAGATTCTAGAAAGCAGGAATCAAGCCAAGCTAATCAGACAGAACGGAGTTCTTTATGCGGTCAAATCTGACTAATAGAGAAGAACTTCACTTCAGATGATAAAAATGATCACAGCAATCATCAGCACTCATGAGCCTCTTAGTAATCTTGAACTCCATCTCAGGATTGAATCCAGCCACAATGTGTGGGTCTGTACTACAGTGGAAAATCAACCCATACTCTGGCTTTCCAATTTTTAGGTATGTGTCAGCCATGGGACATTTTGTACAATAAATCTGAGCTGAGTCCTTAGTCTGCTCTACTGTGAACTCTCCTCCTCCTCTCTCAAAAGACTTCCACAATGTGTCAAGAATTCCTTGGATACCATTGTTCTTCCTCTTCTGGGCAATATCTTTCCAAGCTCTCTCTGTGTTTTCAGCAATGATATCCATAACTCGTTGATTAGCTTCTGGTCCAAACTCATCTTCGTACTTCTCTAACAGAGCTTTAAGCCTCTCTGGCTCAGAACGAGCTCCTCTGATCTCTTCGACTAGTTCTCTGAGTTCCCCATCACGTACATCCTGATTTCTCATGAATCAATCCAGCAGTTGTTCGAATAAAAGGGTCTAGTTCTGAGTAGAAACTCTATGAGTGGCGAATCTGCTTAGGCTTAATCTCATCCATCCTGTAAAAGATGTCATCTCCGACTTTTTCCCTCGTTATTCTATCAGTACTGAGTAGATTATCTAGCACGCGTATTGCATCTTTTGCCCGTATTCCCATAGAAACTGTGACATCAGTAATCCTACATGGTCTACGTTTCAATAAATCGAGGATGTCTCTCTCAATTCTGTCATGTCTTCTCCATTTAACAGGATTACTTCGGGCATCATGAAAACCATATACCCATATCTTCTCCTTCGCGAGATACTGGCTGATCTCTAGTCCAAAATCTTGTAAGATCTCTTTTGAGAGTGGCTGAACATCTTCGACTGCAGTTGGCCTCCAAGGAGTATAAATCTGCACAATATCAGGGTTGATATCAATGATTTTCTCGATGAGTGCTTTTCTGGCTTGTCCTTCTGCATTTGTAAATCCCTTTGGCCCCCGAAGCAACATGACCTCCAGTGCCAAGGTGCCGTACATTTCTTTGTGCAGTTTCTTGATACCCTCAATTATCTCATCTAATGTAGGAATACCCTTTGCTGGATGATTGATATGTCTGAACGTCTCTTCATCACCGGCATCAACCTTAGCTGAGATAATATCAAATCCCACGAGATTGGCTCTCACCTCCTTATTTGACAAAAGTGATGCATTTGTAAGGAGTATGACGGGCAAATTCTGCACCTCTCTTTTGACTGCACTAGCTAACACACCAATTTGCAGATTTAGAGTGGGCTCTCCAGCTCCAGAGAATGTCACAGCATCGATTGTACCCAAATCCAATCGTCTTATAACTCGATAAATCTCTTGGAGGATTTCCTCAGAAGAAGGTAAGGTTTCTTGAACATCCTCCGGTGTAACCACTTGTACCTTTGTTGGTCCTAACTGACAGTAGACGCAGTTGAACGTGCACTTTTTTGGATGAGTTGTCACATCAATCCCTAAGGAGCGTCCGTAACGCCATGATGCCACTGGGCCATACGTATATCCCATTTCTAACACATCATATCTAGTCTTTCTTCTGAATCTCTGACAACCGTTTCTCGATATTTTTCAGACTGTTCTGAAGACTCTTGATCTGTTCTTCTAGGACGTCTTTCTGATTCTGTAGTAATTGGATATCGTTTGTTGTCAAAATTTGCGGAACTGCATACCCGACACCAGGACGATAACCCATATACCAGCATGACCCACGACCATAGAGCCATCCAGGTCTCTCCCATGGTGGCAAATCTCGGAACGGACCATTTCCTGGCCAGCGCCCTCGACCACCTGAGCGTCCGTATCCACCTCTCACTTTCTCTCACCACCTTCCTCTCTAATACCAATTGTCTTACTGAGCTGGCTTACAACTTTGGCAAAGGCTTTGGCAGCCTTGGATTCTGGGTCTTCCACGACAAAAGGAGTCCCCTTATCAGAGAAGCTGATAATCCTGGGATCTAATGGTAAGGTGCCCAGATGTTTCACACCGAACTCTTTCGAGGCTTTCTGTGTTGCTCCCTCACCAAACAAATTGTATGACTCACCACAGTGTGGACAAACAAACTCACTCATGTTCTCTATGATGCCAAGAATCGGTACATCCATTTTTTCGACAAGGCGAATTGCCCGACGGGCATCGAGTACCGCCACCTCTTGAGGGGTTGATACAATAATGACACCATCAATCTCTGGGATGGACTGAAGAATGCTGAGAATTTCATCTCCTGTACCCGGGGGTAAGTCGACGACGATTACATCAAGCTCTCCCCATTTGACTTCACTCAGGAACTGCTGAATTGCTTTTCCCACAAGTGGTCCTCTCCATGCAATAGCATCATCAATGTTTTGAAGAAGGAACCCCATGCTCATAACTCGAAGACCCAGCGGTCCCTCTATTGGAAGGAGCTTCTTGTGTTCTGCACGTGGACGTTGTCCCTCCAAGCCAAGAAGTTTGGGGACATTTGGTCCGTATATGTCAACATCAAGAATTCCTGACTTCAATCCCATCTTCGCAAATGACATGGCCATGTTAGTTGCTACTGTTGTCTTTCCAACACCACCTTTTCCAGAGAGAACTACGATTTTGTGTTTCACGTCTTTCATATTCTCTCTCACTTCTGGTGGGACCATATCACTGACCTTAGACACAACCTTTGTCGTCATTGACACCTTCTATCAGTTGTAGTTTCGAGCTCTTGACACTCGACAACGGCAATATATAATGAATCAAGATTCATTATAAATTAAACGATAGGGCTCGAATATTGAAACATTTCTCACATGTATACAGATGTGATTGTGGAAGGCGAAATTGTAGAAGTTATTCTCTTTGAATAGCCCGAATCTGATACTGGTTTGATGGATTCTCTCTCGTCACACTTTTTGGAACTCTCTCTGCTTCCTGCTGCATAAACGTAGCGGGTTCGTGAATCACCGTTAATCTAAAACTTCGTTCATTGCACCAGTCCTGTATCCAAAAACATCAACAGTGACATACTTGAATCCCGCATTTTTTGCTAGTTCTTGTAATTCATCCAGTTTGTTTTCATTGAAGAGTTTCTTTCTCTCATCTCTTCCTACTTCGATACGTACCAAATCTCCATGAAACCTTGCACGAACACACTCGATTCCGAAGAGACCTTTGACATCTCTCTCTATCCTATCAATTCTTCTCACACGGTCTTCGGTGATTTCTGTGCCATAAGGAAATCTGCTAGAAAGACATGCCATTGATGGCCGTTCTGCAACTGAGAGACCCGCCACTCTTGCGTATGCTCGAATCTCTTCTTTAGTAACGCCTGCAACTAAGAAGGGTGAAACAATGCCAGACTCCTCAAGGGCTTTTGCACCAGGTCGATGTCCGCCAATTTCGCTAGCATTAGTTCCCTCTACGACTAAATCCATACCAAGTTTTCTTGCGGTTTTCAACCAGACAGATGACAGTTCTTTCTTACAGTGATAACACCTATCAACGGGATTCTTAACGAGATCTTTGTTTGAGAGCTCGTCAACCTGGACTATTTCCAGCTCGATATCCAGCTCCTCTGCGACTTTTTCAGCAGATTTCAATTCTGTTCTTGGGAATGTGATACTATCGATAGTCAGTAACTTTGTTGAAGCTGCGGCTTTTTTAGCAATATGTGCAAGTACGGTACTATCCACACCTCCACTAAACGCCACCAACACCTTTTTTCCATTCAGCATTTTGCTAACTCGATTGAACTTCTTAGTGCTATCTGTCATCCTTGTATTCAAGTCCAAGTTAAGTCCGGAGGTCTTAAGCGTTGAGAATGGGTACAATTCCGATGTATAATTGTGAATTCAGAAACCTTTCCGGTTCTACACTAAACCTATGTCGAACTGATTAGGTGAATTCTATATGTGCGCTGTTGAAAACAACAACTATTGAGCTTACGCTCAGCACTCTATTTTTCTAGAAGGTCCCGGAATAGATTATGATGTTCTTCTTCATCAGACAAGATGCCTTCGAAGAGCTTCTTTGTGACATAGTCCTTTTCTTCTATTGCCTTCTCGATTATCTCTTTATATAGAGCAATAGCCCCTTCCTCTTTTTTCTTGTCAATCTCAATCATTTCTTGAGGAGTCTTGCCCACTTCAATGGTATCTGGTACTGTAGTTGGTTCTCCTCCAAGATAGTCCACTCGTTCTGCTATCTCTTCAGCATGCACCATCTCGGCAATTGCAATCTTCTTGAGTTCATCAGCAACAGGGATATGATCAAATCCGTATATCTTCACGTGTTGCCACATATACTGAATACTCACTGCAATCTCCATAGAGATTGCCTTGTTGAGCATATCGAACAATTCTTTCGATGTCATTATTAACGACCTCAATACAAAATATCGTCACTTTGAGTATGTTCAAACATCCTTTTTAGTACTTCACTAAGTACGTAGATTATGAATAGCTGTTTCGATGAAGAATGGAATTTGAAACAGCTGGATGAATAGGGTCCCCTCCTTTTCCTGCTATCACTGATAGAGTAACCTCTTATGTTCTCGGCAAGCCTTGTGTTTCCTCTAACACAATTCCTGCGTTGAAACCCGTTATTATATGAACCCTCTTTAAAAAATCAAAAAGAATCCTGATTGGAGTTACAGAATGTAACATCAGTTTGATTCTGAGGAGATAGAGAGAACAATGAGTCAACAGAATCTTGACAGAGAGTTATCAACCATTCTCCTTGAACAGATAGATGTGGAGAAAGACACTCTTCAGAAACTTGAGGAATCCCAGAAAGGTGCTCAAGAAACTGCAGTCCGTCTGATTTTCAAGGAGATGGAGTATGACACAGCAAAACATGTTCAGTTTCTTGAGAGCATCATCAAGATGCTTGAAACTACCCCGTGTGATCAGTGGAGTGCAAAAGTACAGCGTTATGTGGATCGTACTAAGCTCAAGAGGGAGCTTGAATCCTTTATCGAACAAGAATCAATGATGATTGACCTTTTGGAGCAAGCGCTTGAGAAGATTGAAGATCCTCTAGCCAAATTTCTCCTTCTTCACCTTAAGGAAGATGAAGAATCTCACCACACTGATTTGAAGGAGCTTGTTCGCCTTATTCAACTACAGCCTTTACAGCGTGTGAAGGGTGAGAAAGGAACAGATATTGTCTGTGATACTGATGACTGAGGTTCCTGTCATTAGCCATGACCTGAGTTCATAGCTAGTGTCCCTCCAGTTTTTTGGGTTTACTACAGCCATGTCGAACCGTAAGACATTCTTTCACAACAACAGCTATAGATGTCCCTATTCACTATTTTTGACTAATTCTCTGCTTATGTATTCAATACTCTCTAGCAATTAGTCAGAAACACATCATTTGCCTGATGAAAGATTAAACGAGCAGTTTCGGGAATCCAAGCTCCCTTTTCAACATCGAAATAATCTTCACTGACATCTGCCGCCACAACCTCCCCAATGAACAGAGTGTGATTTCCAATTGGAATCACATTCTTCAATCTACATTCAAAGGATGCTATAGCCTCTGAAACAGAGGTTGCATTCTTGTCTGTCTTTCCTGGTTGAGCAGTCAAACCAGCTGCTGCAATTTTGTTCTCATATTGACGGCCACTATGAGTACCCGCCCACCAAACCTCATCTATTGCATCTAGTGGTAGAATATTGACTGTAAAGACTCCTGCTTCTCTGATTATGTCATTACTCGCCTTGTTCGGTGAGATTACAATGCCGAACAATGGGGGGTTTACTGAGATGGGTGTTGCCCATGCAACAGCAATAGCAGCCTTGCTGTTGTCCCTCGGATCATTTGCTGTGACCAGATATGTTGCATGTGGCCCTGAAATTGTTATGAAAGCATTAGTACTGCATTTACGCCTCATGAAATTAACTATAGTGAAAATTATTGATAAGCTCTTGCGTATGGTTCATCAGAATTTACGGTTGATCGAATGTTCTTGTTTTGTTGAACACTTTACACAACGAAAGTCGCTTCAGCTGAATGATTTCCCTATCTACTCTAGGTTCTATTTTGACTCCTATCTTTTGCAGGATCTTCAGCTTTTAGAAGAACA